>JAFEES010000088.1 GCA_018240995.1 Pseudomonadota bacterium
CGCCGCGCGCGCGAGCTGTGCACGCAAAACGGCGCGCTGCTGATCCTGGACGAGGTGATGACCGGTTTTCGCGTGGCCCTGGGCAGCGCGCAAAGCATTTACGCCCAGGCCATCCCCGGCTTCCAGCCCGACCTGACGGTGCTGGGCAAGGTGATAGGCGGCGGCATGCCGCTGGCGGCCTTTGGCGGCCCGCGCGCCATCATGGAGCAGCTGGCGCCGCTGGGCCCGGTGTACCAGGCGGGCACCTTGAGCGGCAACCCCGTGGCCACGGCCTGCGGCCTGGCGACGCTGCGCGAGATCGCCAAACCGGGCTTCTACGACGCGCTGGCCACGCGCACGCGTTCGCTCATCGATGGTCTTGCGGGCGCGGCCCAGGCGGCCGGCGTGCCCTTTAGCGCCGACAGCCAGGGCGGCATGTTCGGCTTCTTCCTGCTGCAAGAGCTGCCGCAAAACTACCCCGAGGTGCTGAAGACCGACGGCGCCAGGTTCAACGCCCTATTCCACGGCCTGCTGGACGGCGGCGTGTACATCGCCCCGGCGCTGTACGAGGCCGGCTTTGTGAGCGCCGCGCACGGCGCACAAGACATAGAAGACACCGTGGCGCTGGCGCGCGAGGTGTTCGCCAAACTATAAAAACAAGAGCTGCTTGCGCTTACCCAGCAAGCGCAACAGCCTTATTTCATTAAAAAAGGCCCTTACGGGCCTTTTTTGCTGGGCGCTGCGCGCCAGATCAGTGGCGGAAATGGCGCACGCCCGTGAAGACCATGGCCACGCCGCGCTCGTTGGCCGCGTCAATCACCTCCTGGTCGCGCATCGAGCCGCCCGGTTGGGCCACGCAGGTGGCGCCGGCATCGACCACCACGTCCAGGCCGTCGCGGAAAGGGAAGAAGGCGTCGCTGGCGACCACGGTGTTCTGCAACGACAGGCCGGCGGCCTGGGCCTTGATGCTGGCGATGCGCGCCGAGTCCAGGCGCGACATCTGGCCCGCGCCCACGCCCATGGTCATGCCGCCCTTCACGAACACGATGGCGTTGCTCTTCACGTACTTGGCGACCTTCCAGGCGAACATCAGGTCCTGCATTTCCTCCTGGGTGGGCTGGCGCTGGGTGACCACCTTCAGGTCGGGCAGCTGCAGCTCGTGGTTGTCGGCGCTCTGCAGCAGCAGGCCCGAGCCCACGCGCTTGGCGTCCATCAGGTTGCGGCCCTGCTCCCAGGCGGTGGCGCCGCCAGCCACCGGCAGGGCGATCTTCATCAGGCGCACATTGGCCTTGGACTTGAAGACCTCCAGCGCCTCGGGCGTGAATTCGGGCGCCATCAGCACCTCGACGAACTGCTTGGCGATTTGCTGCGCGGCCGCGCCGTCCACCGGGCGGTTCAAGGCGATGATGCCGCCAAAGGCGCTGGTGGGGTCGGTCTGGAAGGCCTTGGCATAGGCCTCCAGCGCGCTGGTGCCCACGGCCACTCCGCAGGGGTTGGCGTGCTTGACGATGACGCAGGCCGGCAGCTTGAAGCTCTTCACGCATTCCCAGGCGGCGTCGGCGTCGGCGATGTTGTTGTAGGACAGCTCCTTGCCCTGCAGCTGCACGCCGGTGACGATGGAGCCGGGCGCGGGATGCAGGTCGCGGTACCAGGCGGCGCTCTGGTGGCTGTTCTCGCCATAGCGCAGGTCTTGCAGCTTGATGAAGTGGCCGTTGCTCTGGCCCGGGAACGCGTTGCGCTCGGGCACATAGGCCTCGGCCAGCTTGTCCTCGTCAAACTTGACCGACGACAGGTAGTCGCTGATGGCGCCGTCGTACTGCGCGATGCGGTTGAACGCCGCCACCGACAGCGCAAAGCGCAGCTTATCGCTGAGTTTGCCGCTGGTCTTGAGCTCGGCGAGCACGGCGGCGTACTGGTCGGCCGCCGTCACCACGCCCACGTCCTGCCAGTTCTTGGCGGCGCTCCTGACCATTGCCGGGCCGCCGATGTCGATGTTCTCGATGGCGTCGGCCAGCGTGCAGCCGGGCTTGGCCACGGTGGCCTCGAACGGGTACAGGTTCACCACCAGCAGGTCTATGGTGTCAATGCCGTGCTCCTTCAGGGCCGCCATGTGCGCCGGCATATCGCGCCGGGCCAGCAGGCCGCCGTGCACCTTGGGGTGCAGGGTCTTCACGCGGCCGTCCAGCATCTCGGGGAACTGCGTCACCTCGGCCACCTCGGTGACCGGCAGGCCGGCATCGGCCAGCAGCTTGGCCGTGCCGCCGGTGGACAGCAGCCTGATGCCCAGCGCATGCAGGGCACGCGCGAATTCGACGATGCCGGTCTTGTCGGAGACGGAAAGAAGTGCGTTCATGGGGTTTTTAAGGGTTTGGATTGAAATCTGGCTCTAACACTTGTCCATAAAGTGCCAGCAGCTATTGTTTTTGAATTATTAGCGACATGCCTCGGAACGTAGCGTCATGCCCGCGCAGGCGGGCATACAGCCTTTGCGCAGAGCCATGGATTCCCGCCTTCGCGGGAATGACGATGTGTAGCCAGGCAAGTCTGAGACATATCACCGATCAGGCATTTTGGTCGCGCTTCAAAGCAGCTTGTGATCCAGCAGCTTCTTGCGCAGCGTGTTGCGGTTCAGCCCCAGCCACTCGGCGGCGCGGGACTGGTTGTGCTCGGCGTGGTGCATCACCACCTCCAGCAGCGGCTTTTCCACCAGGCGCACGACCATGTCGTAGACGCCGTCGGGCGCCTCGCCGCCCAGGTCGCGAAAGTAGCTTTGCAGGCTTTCGCGCACACATTCCTCAATATTGTGTTTGCTCATGCGTTGATTCCCTCGTTTGCGGGCCTGCGTCGTCGCGCGCGGGCGGCAGCCTGTCCATCGAATCGCCCAGGGCGTCGAAAAAGTCGGCCACGGCCTGCCACTGCGCCGCGCAGTCCTCCATGGTGTTGATGCGTTGCCTGAAGACTTCGCCGCCGGGCAGGTCGCGCACATACCAAGCGATGTGCTTGCGCGCGCTGCGCACGCCGCTGGCCGCGCCGTACAGGCCGTAGTGGTCCTGCAAATGCTCCAGCAGCAGGCGCCGCACCTCGGCCACCAGGGGCGGCGCCAGCTGTTCGCCGGTGGCCAGGTAATGCGCTATCTCGCGGAAGATCCACGGCCGGCCCTGGGCCGCGCGGCCGACCATGATGGCGTCGGC
This sequence comes from Pseudomonadota bacterium, assembly GCA_018240995.1. Taxonomy (GTDB): domain Bacteria; phylum Pseudomonadota; class Gammaproteobacteria; order Burkholderiales; family Burkholderiaceae_C; genus Alicycliphilus. Next base: position 3,171 of record JAFEES010000088.1, read on the forward strand.
CCCGGTCTGCGCCAGCACGGCGCGCGCCTTTTCGGGGCTGGTGATGTCGCCATTGGCCACCACCGGCACGGCCACTGCGGCCTTCACTGCGGCAATGGTGTCGTATTCGGCCTGACCCTTATATCCCTGCTCGCGCGTGCGGCCATGCACGGTGAGCATCTGCACCCCCACGGCCTCGAAGCGGCGCGCCAGCTGCACGGCGTTTTTCTGCTGCTGGCACCAGCCGGTACGCATCTTCAGCGTGACGGGCACGCCGTGCGGGGCGCAGGCCGCCACCACGGCGGCGGCGATTTCCACCGCCAGGGCCTCGTTTTGCATCAGCGCCGAGCCGGCCCATTTGTTGCACACCTTCTTCGCCGGGCAGCCCATGTTGATGTCGATGATCTGCGCGCCGCGCTCCACGTTGTAGAGCGCCGCCTCGGCCATCATGGCCGCGTCGGTGCCGGCGATCTGCACGGCGATCGGCCCGGGCTCGCCGGCGTGGTTGGCGCGGCGGCTGGTCTTCAGGCTGGCCCACAGATCCTTGCGCGAGGTGACCATCTCGCTGACCGCATAGCCCGCGCCCAGGCGCTTGCACAGCTGGCGAAACGGCCTGTCCGTCACCCCCGCCATGGGGGCGACGAAGAAGCGGTTTGCCAGAGGAATATGGCCTATGTGCATGGACTGGGGATGGGCGCGCGGCGGGGGTGAGGGGCGAGATTTTACCTGCCCAAAATTTCAGCAAATGAAATCGCGCCGCGGCCCTACACTCCCAGCCCTGTTATGCAAGCCTGGATGCAACAACTGCTGGATCTGCTGGCCCTGCCGCAGTTCGGCCTCGGCACGGTGTTCGTGGTGGCCTTTGTCTCGGCCACGCTGCTGCCGCTGGGCTCGGAACCGGCAGTTTTCGGCCTGGTCAAGCTCAACCCGGATCTGTTCTGGCCCGCCATCCTCGTGGCCACGGCCGGCAATACGCTGGGCGGCGCCCTGAGCTGGTGGATGGGCCTGGGCGCGCATCGCGCCTGGGACGCGGCGCGGCGGCGCCGGCAGGCCGGCCATGCGCCCGACGCCGAATGGCCCGCGCCGCGCGAGCTCAGCCGCACCGAGCGGCGCGCGCGCGTGTGGCTGCGCCGCTGGGGGCCCAAGACCTGTTTGCTGTCCTGGCTGCCCGTGGTGGGCGACCCGCTGTGCGCCGTGGCCGGCTGGCTGCGCCTGCCATTTTGGCCCTGCGTGGCCTATATGGCCGTGGGCAAGCTGGCGCGCTATGTGGTGATGACGCTGGCGCTCCTGCACCTGTGGCCGCAGGGGCTGACCCTGGGTGGCTGAAACATCTGGGCCACGCGCCGACGGCGTCGGGCTTCAACGCCCCAGCGTTAACCGGCTGGCGCTCAGCACCGCCTCCAGCCTGCCGGCACGCTGCGTCAGCTGATCCATGGTCACCTGGAAGCCGGCGGGATCCTGGCTCTGCAGGGCCATGGCCTTGGTCAACCTGTCGAACAGCTCCAGGTCCACCACCGGGCGCAGCTGGTAGTTGGATGAGGCGCGGTAGCCCGACAGCCCGTTGATCGCCTTCAGCGTCGCCTTCTCGGACTCGGTGCGGCCGTAGCTGGTGAAGAAGCGGCGCACGCGCTGCTGAGTATCCTGCGCCACGTCCTTGCGCATCACCAACGGATCATTGGGAATCAGCGGCGACTCCCACAGCACGCGCACCTTCTTCCAGCGCTCGGCAAACTCGGCCTCATAGCGCGGCACCTCCTCGGTGTTGTTGGTGACCAGCTCCGCCTTGCCATCGGTCAGCGCCAGGAAGTTCTCATGGTGGCTGCGCCCGTAGCTCACCTGCTTGAACGATTTCTCGGGATCCACCCTGCCCTTGGCAAAGGCATAGTAGGCCGGCGCCAGATAGCCCGACACCGATGTCTTGCCGCCCATGGACAGCGTATAGGCGCCGGGCTTGGCGAGCAGGTCGGCCAGGCTCTTGAGCGGGCTGTCCGCGCGCACCAGCAGCAGGGACTTGTAGCCCAGCGAGCCGTCCAGCCGCACCCCCTGGGCAAACACGTTGGCGATGTCCTTTTCCACCAGCTCGATGGACTGCTGGTTGTTCAGCCAGGCCACCTGGATGCGGCCGGCCTTGAGCGCCTCGGCGACCTCGTTGTAGTTCTTGGAGGCATACAGCTGAACCGGCTGCTTCAGCTCACGCGCCAGCGCATCGGCCAGCGGCTGCCATTCGGCCACGACCTGCTCGGCCGTGCTCGACGCGATCAGGCCTATCGTCAAGCCTTCGGATTCGGCCGCCCTGGCCGGGGCCGTCCATCCGGCCAACGCCGCCAGCAGCACCAGCGCCGCGCGACGTTTGTTGATCGTTTTCACGTTGCGAGTCCTCCAAGTGTGTTTGCCGCCACCTACCCAATCCAGCCGCACGATCCGGCCCATGCCCGCCGCGCCGACCGTAACGATCAGCGTGACAACTTAAACAAAGATTTACAACGGTATTTACACCAAGGCGCCATTCGCGGCGCGCAACAACGCCGCGGCGCTACTCCCAGGTCGGACACTGCGCCAGCATTTGCAGCAGCAGCGCCGGCCTGGCCTCGCGCCGGTACGCCGCCCCCAGGGGCGCGAGTGCAAAGGCCGCGTGATCCACCGCCATGTCCAAAATGCAGATGCCGGCGCAGGGGTCGGCGTGGCTCAGGCGCGGCACGATGCTGCGCGGCACCAGGGTCACGGCCGCGGGCTGGGCCAGCAGCGCCTCCAGCACGGGCAGCGACACGGTGGACACGGGGAACCATTGCGCCTGGGGCAAGCGCGCCAGCACCTCGCGCTCGAAGAGATCGCGCACGGCGATGCTGGACGTGGGCAGCACCCAGCGCGCATCGGCCAGCTGCGCCAGCCGCACCTGGGGCACCTTGGCCAGCGGGTGGCCGGGGGCGGCGATGAACACGGCCTCGTCGGCCACCAGCGGCACAAACTCAAGGTTCTCGGGCAGCAGCGCCGGCTGGCGGCAGAACACCGCATCCAATGCGCCGCCGATGAGCAGCGACAGCAGGCGCGCGCCCTCGCCCTCCTGCACGTCCACATGCACCTGTGGCCGCTGCGCATAAAACCGCGCCAGCAGCGGCGCCAAAATGGCGTGCGCCGCCGCGGGTATCGCCCCCAGGCGCAGGGCGGCGCTGGCGCCCAGGCGGATCGCGGCCAGGGTTTCGCAGGCGTCCTCCAGCTCGCTCATCACGCCACGCGCGGCATCCGTCAGCGCCTGGCCGGCCGGCGTGGGGCGCATGCCGCGCGCGTGGCGTTCAAACAGGCGCAGATCCAGCACCCGCTCCAACTCGGCCAGCGCCTGGGTGGCGGCGGACTGGCTCATGTCCAGGTGCTGCGCCGCCTTCATCACCGAGCCGCTGTGCTGCAGCGCCAGCAACAGTTGCAGCTGGCGCAGCCGCGCGTGGCGCACCAGGCGCGAATAGAGCATCCGGCTCTCGGGCAAGCTATCTAGCTTTCGCATGGCTTTGGGGCGTACAACACCTTGACTTTATGGAGTGGATCAGTATGCAGCTATCGGCATAACTTATATCTTGACAAGAAATCCGCACCCCGGCGAGGCAGCTTTTGCCTACAGTCTCCCCACCGCAGAGCTTGCTGGCCTCATATAAAGCAAAGCGCGTTTTTCCAACCCCGGAGACAAACCATGCACACCACCCCCACCCGCCGCCCCGGCCTGAAGGCCCTGACCGTCGCCACCCTGGCCGCCTGCGCCGCCCTGCCCCAGGCCTGGGCGCAAGGTGGCGACGCCTACCCGAACAAGCCCATCAAGCTGGTCGTGCCGTTTGCGGCCGGTGGCTCCACCGACATCGTGGCGCGCATCGTCGCCGAGGGCCTGCGCAGCACCCTGGGCCAGGCCATCGTGGTGGACAACAAGGCCGGCGCGGGCGGCGTGATCGGCACCGAGGCCGTGGCCCAGGCCGCGCCCGACGGCTACACCGTGGGCATGGCCACGGTGAGCACCATGACCATCAACCCCTTCCTGTTCACGCGCGCCGAGGGCCTGCCGGCCAAGCTGACGCCGGTGGCGAATCTGGTCACCATGCCGGCCGTCTACATGGTGCACCCCAGCCTGGGCGTGAAGACCTTCGAGGCCTTCGTCGCCAAAGCCAAGGCCGAGCCCGGCAAGATCAGCGGCGCCGTGCCCGGCCTGGGCACGCTGGGCCATCTGCTGCTGGCCTCGTTCAACGAGACGCTGAAGACCGACATCCAGATCGTGCCCTACCGCGGCGCCGGCCCGGCCCTGAACGACGCGCTGGCCGGCATGGTGCAGCTCATGCCCGACCAGCTGCCGTCCGCCATGCCGCACATCAAGAGCGGCAAGCTGATCCCGTTCGTGCAGGCGTCCGAGGTTCGCTCGCCCGACCTGCCCAACGTGCCCACCTTCAAGGAGCTGGGCTACAACGACCTGAACCAGCTGGGCATCAGCTGGTTCGGCCTGGTGGTGCCCAAGGACACACCCGCGCCCATCGTCAAGCGCCTGCAGGAGGCCGCCGTCAAGGCCACGCACCTGCCCGATGTGCAAAAGCGCCTGAAGACCGTGGGCGCCAACGCCACCGACATGGATCAAAGCCAGTTCCCGGCGCAGATCGTCCGGGAGTCGCAGCGCAACAAGGCGTTGCTGGACAAGGCCGGCGTGAAGCCCGAATAAGCAGGAGCGCCCCATGGATCAGTTACAGGAATTCTTCACCCGCGAGACCCCGCGCATGACGGCGCTGGCCGACCAGATCTGGTCGCTGGCCGAGCTGCGCTACGCCGAGACGGCATCGGCCCGGCTGCACATGGACGCGCTGGCCAGCTCCGGCTTTCGCGTCACGCAGGACGTGGCCGACATTCCCACGGCCTTCATGGCCGAGTGGGGCGAATCCGGGCCCGATGCCGGCCCGGTGATCGCCTTCCTGGGCGAATACGACGCGCTGTCGGGGCTGAACCAGCAAAGCGGCGCCCTGGTGTGCACGCCGTCCATCGACAGCCCGGGCCTGGCCGGCCACGGCTGCGGCCACCACCTGCTGGGCACATCGGCGCATTTCGCGGCGATCGCGCTGCAGGCGCACCTGCAGGCCAGCGGCCAGAAGGCGCGCATCCGCTACTACGGCTGCCCGGCCGAGGAAGGCGGCTCGGGCAAGACCTTCATGGCGCGCGCCGGCGTGTTCGACGACGTGGACGTGGCCCTGACCTGGCACCCGGCCAGCTATACGGGGGTGTTCAGCCAGACCACGCTGGCCAACATCCAGGCCAAGTTCATCTTCCACGGCAAGGCCTCGCACGCGGCGCACTCGCCGCACCTGGGACGCAGCGCGCTGGATGCGGTGGAGCTGATGAACGTGGGCGTGAACTACCTGCGCGAGCACATGCCGTCGGACGCGCGCGTGCACTATGCCGTGACCGACTCGGGCGGCCTGTCGCCCAACGTGGTGCAGGCGCGCGCCGAGGTGCTGTACCTGATACGCGCGGCGCGCAACCACGAGGCCGCCGAGCTCTATGAACGCGTGCAGAACGTGGCCCGCGGCGCGGCCCTGATGACCGACTGCAAGCTGGACATCGTCTTCGACAAAGCCTGCTCCAACCTGCTGCAAAACACCACCTTGAACCAGGTGCTGCACGCCAAGCTGCTGGCCGAGGGCACGCTTGCCGTGGACGCGGACGCCCAGGCCAGGGCCGGCGACTATCAGGCCACGCTGAGCAGCGCGGACATAGACGCCGTCAGCCGCCCGCTGGCCAGCGTGCTGCGCGGCAAGGTGCCCAAGGTGTTCGAGGGCGTGGCAGCCTACGACCCGCAGGCCAACGACATCCTGTTCGGCTCCACCGACGTGGCCGACGTGAGCTGGGTCACCCCCACGGCCCAGGCCTGGGTGGCCTGCTACGCCTTCGGCACGCCCATGCACTCGTGGCAAATGGTGTCGCAGGGCCAGTCCAGCCTGGCCCACGCCGGCCTGGTGCGCGCGGCGCGTGTACTCACGGCCACGGCCATCGAACTGGTGAACCAGCCCGAGCTGATCGCCCAGGCCAAGGCAGAGCTATTGCAGCGCCGCCAGGGCAAGCCCTATGAATGCCCGATACCGGCAGACGTGC
>JAFEES010000089.1 GCA_018240995.1 Pseudomonadota bacterium
AGCACCGGCTCGACCAGCGGGTGCGGGTACTCCACCACCTCCTTGCCGTGCTTGCGGTTCACGAAGCTGGGGATCAGGTCCATCGGGCCCGGGCGGTACAGGGCGTTGAGCGCAATCAGGTCTTCCAGGCGGCTCGGGCGCGCCTCTTTCAGCATGCCCTGCATGCCGCGGCTTTCGAACTGGAACACGGCCTCGGTCTTGCCGTCGGAGAACAGCCGGTAGGTGGGCGCGTCATCCAGCGGGATGTCTTCAAAGGCAAAGTGCTCCTGGCCCTTGTGGCGCTTCTGGATGAATTCGCGCGCAATCTCCAGGATGGTCAGCGTCGCCAGGCCCAGAAAGTCGAACTTCACCAGGCCTATGGCCTCCACGTCGTCCTTGTCGTACTGGCTCACGGCGGACTCGCTGCCGGGCTGCTGGTACAGCGGGCAAAAATCGGTCAGCTTGCCCGGCGCGATCAGCACGCCGCCGGCGTGCATGCCGATGTTGCGCGTCATGCCTTCGAGTTGCTGCGCCATCTCGATGATGGTGCGCACGTCCTCTTCGCTGCGCACACGCTCATACAGCTGGGGCTCCAGCTCCAGCGCGTAGTTGTTCTTGTCGCCCTCTTTTTTCGGTTCGGGCGGATAGGCCAGGGTGTAGGTCTGGCCCGGCTTGCCCGGCACTAATTTTGAGATGCCGTCGCAGAAGGTGTAGCTCATGTCCATGACGCGGCCCACGTCGCGTATCGCCGCCTTGGCGGCCATGGTGCCGAAGGTGGCGATCTGGCTCACGGCGTTCTTGCCGTATTTGTCCTTGACATAGTCGATCACCCGGTCGCGGTTGGACTGGCAAAAGTCGATGTCGAAGTCGGGCATGGAGACCCGCTCTGGGTTCAAAAAGCGCTCGAACAGCAGGTTGTACTGCAGCGGGTCCAGATCCGTGATCTTCAGTGCATAGGCCACCAGCGAACCGGCACCCGAGCCGCGCCCCGGCCCGACTGGGCAGCCGTGCGTCTTCGCCCACTGGATGAAGTCACCCACGATAAGGAAATAGCCCGGGAAACCCATCTTCAAGATGGTGCCCAGCTCGAACTCCAGCCGCTCTTCGTAGCGCGGGCGCTGGCGTTCGCGCTCGGCCGCGTCGGGGAACAGGTGATCCAGGCGCTCCTTCAGCCCCTCGTGCGAGGCGTAGCGGAAATACTCCTCTATGGGCATGCCATTGGGCGTGGGAAAGTCGGGCAGGCGCGGCTTGCCCAGCACCAGCGTCAGGTTGCAGCGCTTGGCAATCTCCAGCGTGTTGGCGATGGCCGAGGGCACATCGGCAAACAGCGCCTGCATCTCGGCGCTGCTCTTGAAGTACTGCTCGCGCGTGAAGCGGCGCACGCGTCGCTGGTTGGCCAGGATCTCGCCCTCGGCAATGCACACCCGCGCCTCATGCGCCTCGTAGCCGTCGGGCTCGCCAAACTGCACCGGGTGCGTGGCCACCACGGGCAGCTGCAGGCGCGCGGCCAGCTGCACCGCGGCGGTGACATGGGCCTCGTCGTCGGCGCGGCCGGCGCGTTGCAACTCCAGGTAAAAACGATGCGTGAACATGCCCGCCAGGCGCAGCGCCACGGCCGCGGCGCCGGTCTCGTCGCCGCGCATCAGGGCCTGGCCCACGGGGCCGGCCTGGGCGCCTGCCAGCGCGATCAGGCCGGCGTTCAGCTCCTGCAGCCAGTTCCAGGCGCACAGCGGCAGGTTTTTCACCACACCCTGGGTCCAGGCGCGCGCCAGCAGCTCGGACAGGTTCAGGTAACCCTGGCGGTTTTGCACCAGCAGCAGCAGGCGTGTGGGAGGCCCGCCGGCATCGCCTTCCAGGTAGACCTCCGCGCCCAGAATGGGCTTGACGCCCTTGCCGCGGCCTTCCTTGTAGAACTTGACTCCGCCAAAGAGGTTATTCAGGTCGGTGATGGCCAGGGCGGGCTGGCCGTCCCTGGCGGCGGCCTTGACGACCTCGTCGATGCGCGTGGTGCCATCGACCACGGAAAATTCGGTATGCAGGCGCAGGTGAACAAACATAACCGGCATTGTAGAAAGCTGTGCCAGGGCCTGCCGGCAGCCCGGCGCGCTTAACTACAATGGCGGGTTGCGGTGCGGCGCAGCCTATGCATGCCGAGCGCCGTCCATGCCATTGATTCATTGCCCGAGAACTGCCGCCATGCCGCGTTTGCCCCTGTCTCTGCTCTCCGCCCTACTGGCCGCCGGCCTGCTGGCCGCCTGCGCCAGCCCCAACGAAGACAAGACCGCCGGCTGGAGCACAGACAAGATCTACGCCGAGGCACGCGACGAGCTGAACGGCGGCGCCTACGACAAGGCCGTGCCGCTGCTGGAAAAGCTGGAGGGCCGCGCTGCCGGCACGCCCCTGGCCCAGCAGGCCCAGCTGGAAAAGGCCTACGCCCAGTACAAGAGCGGCGAGAAGGCCCAGGCCGTGGCCACGCTGGATCGCTTCATGAAGCTGCACCCGGCCAGCCCCGCCTATGACTACGCGCTGTACCTGAAGGGCCTGGTGAACTTCAACGAAAACCTGGGCCTGTTTTCCTGGATCTCGCGCCAGGATCTGTCCGAACGCGACCAGAAGGCGGCCAAGGATTCGTTCGAGTCCTTCCGCGAGCTGGCGACGCGCTTTCCCGAATCGCGCTACACGCCCGATGCGCGCCTGCGCATGACCTACATCATCAACTCGCTGGCGCAGTACGAGGTGCATGTGGCGCGCTACTACTACGAGCGCGGCGCCTATGTAGCGGCCGTGGCGCGTGCGCAAAGCGCCATTGCCGACTACAAGGACGTGCCCGCCACCGAGGAGGCGCTGTACATCCTGGTGCGTTCCTACGACGCCCTGGGCATGACGCAGCTGCGCGACGATGCGCGCCGCGTGCTGGAGGCCTCGTACCCGAACAGCACCCTGCTCAAGGCCGGCTTCAAGGCCAAGGAGAGCCCGTGGTGGAAGTTCTGGTAAGCGCCGCCAGCGCCGCCGCAAACTCGGCCTCGGATTCCAGCCGGCGCATGGCGGGCAGTGCGCGCAGCAGTCGCTTGCCGTAACCCATGCGCAGCAGGCGCTGGTCGGCCACGACCAGCACGCCGCGATCGTCCTCGCTGCGTATCAGGCGCCCCGCCCCTTGCTTGAGCGCCACGGCCGCCGCTGGCAGGGCGTAATCGCGAAAGGCGCTGCGTCCCTGCTGCTTGAGCCGCGCGCCGTGGGCCTGCACCAGCGGATCGCCGGGCGAGGGAAACGGCAGCCTGTCGATCACCAGCAGCTGCAGCGCGCTGCCGGGCACATCGAACCCCTCCCAGAAGCTGGCCGAGCCCAGCAGCACATAGCCCGTGGCATGGGGCGGCGCACGAAAGCGCTCCATGATGCGCCGCTTGGGCGCCTGGCCCTGCACCAGCAGCTCGACGCCGCAACCCGGCGCCAGCCGCCGGCCCAGTACGCCGGCCAGCTCCTGCAGCGCGCGCAGGCTGGTGGTGAGCACCAGGGTGCGCCCGCCCAGGCGCAGCGCGGCGTCGGCCACCCAATGGGCAAGCTGCTCGCTGTGCGCCGGGTCGGTGGCCTCGGGCAGCTGCCGCGGCACGTAGAGCGCGGCCTGGTGCGCATAGTCGAACGGGCTGTCCACGCGCAGCACGCGCGCCTCGTCGATGCCGCAGGCTGCGGTGAACCAGCGCAGCCGCTCGTCATCACCCAGCGTGGCCGAGGTGAACACCCAGCCGCGCGCTGGTGCCGCCGGTGGCCGCGCCGGCTCGTCCCAGGCGCCGGGCTCGGCGGGCAGTCCCTGCCACAGCGCACGCAGGGCCGGGCCCACGTCCAGCGGCACCTCACGCAGGCGCAGCTGGCCGGCCATGTCCAGCCAGCGCACGCAACCGGCATCCGGCGGCGCTGAAAAGCGTGCCAGATGCGCCAGCAGATCCACCGTGCGCTGGTGCAGGTGCGCCAGGTCGGGCGCCAGGTGCGCCACCGCATCCAGCGCCGCCAGGCAGCTGCGCAGCGCCAGCACCGCGCCGGCCGTGGCACCGGCCCATGAAGTGGCGTCCCAGCCGGCGGGGGCCACACCCGCCCAGGGCAGGCGACCGGGCGGCGCCGCCGCTGCTTGCTCGGGCGCCAGCAGGCGCCATTGCCGCGCCGCCTGGCGCAGCCGCTCGCCATGGGCCGGCCAGTCGGCCAGGGCGGGCGCATGGCGCAGGCCGACGGCCAGCAGATCCTGCGCCAGGTCGTGCAACTGACCGGTGCCGAGCTGCTGGCCCAGGAACTGGCTGGCGGTTTCGGCCAACTGGTGTGCTTCGTCAAACACCACCACGCCGGTGTCGGGCAGCAGCCGGGCCACGCCCGATTCGCGCACGGCCAGGTCGGCGAAGAACAAGTGGTGGTTGATGACCAGCACATCGGCCGCCAGGGCCTGGCGCCTGGCCTGGTACACATGGCAGTCGGCAAAGTGTGGGCAGCCCTGGCCCAGGCAGTTGTCGTGCGTGGAGGTCACCAGCGCCAGCACCGGCGAGCGCTCGTCCAGCCCGGGCAGCTCCGCCAGGTCGCCGGTCTGCGTGCCCTGGGCCCACAGCTGGATGTCGGCCAGCTGCGCGGCGTGGGCCGTAGCCAGAGCCTGGCGCGCCAGCTGCAGGCGCTGGCGGCACAGGTAGCTGGCCCGCCCCTTGAGCAGGGCCGTGCGCTGCGGCAGGGCCAGGGCGCGCAGCAGCTGTGGCAGGTCGCGCCCATGCAGTTGATCCTGCAGCGCCTTGGTGGCAGTGCAAATGAGTACGCGCTGGCCACTGAGCAGGGCCGGTACCAGGTAGGCGAAGGTCTTGCCCACGCCGGTGCCGGCCTCCACCACCAAGCGGGCGTGATCACCCATGGCCTGCGCCACCGCCTGCGCCATCGCGAGCTGCCCGGGGCGTGGGCGAAAATGCGGCTGTGCGCGCGCCAGCGGGCCATCGGGCGCGAACGCACGGGCCACAAGATCAGTGAGCGAAGGATGAAACATAAGCTCCCGGCGGCATGGCATTGATAATAAGAGGCCCTACACCAGTCGCCACGACACAAGCCGGGGCCCCATGCCCAACTCCAGCCCATGACCAAAGCGTTCCGCCTCATTGCTTCCACCGGCATCCACAAGGGTGATCGCGACTACCAACAGGATCAGGTCACCCTGCTGTCGCACCCGCGCTTCAATGGCTGCGTGCTCGCGGTGGTGGCCGATGGCATGGGCGGGCGCAGTGGCGGGCGCAAGGCGTCCGACCAGGTGATGATGACCGCGCGCCAGCTGTTCGAGCGCTACTGCCCCGACACGGATGACGCGGCCGACCTGCTCAGGCACATCGTGCAGGAGTCGCATATCGTGATTCGCCTGACGGCCATCTCGGCCGAGCAGGAGCCGCACAGCACGGTGGCCGCCTTCCTGATCAACCCGCGCGGCGACTGCCACTGGGCGCATGCCGGTGACTCGCGCATCTACCATTTCCACGGCGGGCGGCTGATCTACCGCACGGCAGACCATTCCTACGTGCAGGCCCTGGTCGATCGCGGCGAGTTGACCGAGGCCGAGGCCAACAACCATCCGCACTCCAACATACTCATAGGCTGCCTGGGCTCGGAAAGCGACCCGCCGGCGAGCGCGCACATGATTGCCCAGCTGCAGCCGGGCGACGTGCTGCTGGCCTGCAGCGACGGCGTGTGGCATTACTTTTCGCCGGCGGAGCTGGCCTCGGTGCTGGATTCGCTGGCACCGCGCGAGGCCACCGAATTTCTCATCGACAAGGCCCGCTCCAGGGCGCGCGGCGGCGGCGACAACCTGTCGCTGGTGGTGGTGAAGATCGAGGCCCTGGTCGAGGAAAAGAAACTGCCGCCCCTGGTGGCGCCGCTGTCGCTCTCCGACTGATCAGGGCGCCGGGTCGGGCAGCGGGGCCGCCGGCTTGCGCCCGGCCGCCTCGGCCTGCGCCTTGTCGCGCGCGTGGCGCGCGCGCCGCTCCTGCGCCTCCTGCTGCTTGGCCTCGTAGCGCGCGCGCGCCTCGGGCACCTGCTGGGCCTCGGTCTGCTGGCGCTGCCGCAACTCTTGCGCGTGCTGTGCGGTGCGGCGCTGTTGCTCCTCGGCGCGTTCCTGCGCCTGCTGCGCCTGCTGCGCGCGCGTCTGCGCATTACCGCGTTCCGTGGCGCGCATAGGGGGTGGTTTCGCGCCGGACTGCTGGTTTTGGCGCTGTTCCTGCTGCCGCTCCTCGATGGAGCGCAGCCGCTCGGCGGCCTTTTCCCGGCGCTCCTGCTCGTTGATCTGCAGCTCCTCGCGGCGCAGCAGGTGCTCGCCGGAGCGCGCCTTGGCGCGCACGCGGCCCAGGCAGTCATGCACGGCGAACTGCTGGTAGCAGGCGGCCTCGTCCCTGGCCAGCTGCGCCTGCAGCGCCTGGCGTTCGGTGTGTATCTGTGCGCGGCGCGCCTGGCGCTGCTCGTGCGCCGCAGTGGCGCCGGCGGCCTCGGGTGCGGGCGACTCGGCCGCGGCGCGCAGCGGCAGCAATGCCGCCAGGCCCAGCAGCAGCAACATCGAGCGGGTCGCGGCAGGCATCAGGTCAGCCCCGTATCGACGACGCGCCGTTCGAGCTGCAGGTATTCCTTGGACTGCATCTCCTGCAAGCGCGAGATGGTGCGTGGAAACTCGTGCGCCAGCGGCCCCTCGGTATACAAGTCCTCGGGCGGCACGGCGGCGCTGAGGATGAGCTTGACGCGCCTGTCGTACAGCACGTCCACCAGCCAGGTGAAGCGCCGCGCGGGCGAGGCCATGTTCACCGGCATGTGCGGCACGTTGGAGAGCAACACGGTGTGGAACTGCGTGGCGATCTCCAGGTAGTCGTTCTGCGAGCGCGGGCCCATGCACAGCTCGCGAAAGTCAAACCACACCACACCGCCGGCGCGGCGCAGAGCGTGGATCTCGCGCGCCTCTATGTGCAGCACCGGGTCTTCGTCGCGCACCTCGGCCAGCAGGCCGAAGGTCTGCGCCATGGCGGCGTCGGCCTCGGGCCCCAGCGGGCAGTGGTAGAGCTTGGCGTTTTCCAGCGTACGGCGGCGGTAGTCGGTGCCGTTGTCCACGTTCACCACCTGCATGCGCTCGTTCAGCAGGTCTATGGCCGGCAGGATGCGGTCGCGGTGCAGGCCATCGGGGTACAGGTCGTCGGGCTTGAAGTTGGAGGTGGTGACAAAGCCCACGCCGTTGTCGAACAGCGCCACCAGCAGGCGGTACAGGATCATGGCGTCAGTGATGTCCGCCACGTGGAATTCATCAAAGCAGATCAGCTTGTAGCGCTTGGCGATCTGTGCGCCCAGCACATCCAACGGGTTCTGATGGCCCTGCAGCGCGACCAGCTCACGCTGCACCTCGCGCATGAATTCGTGGAAGTGCAGGCGCACCTTGCGCTTCAAGGGCACGGCGTTGAAGAAGCAGTCCATCAGAAAGCTCTTGCCACGCCCCACGCCGCCGTACATGTACACGCCCTTGGGAATCTGCGGGCGGTTGATGAGCTTTTTCAGGCTGTTGGAGCGCTTGGCCTTGTACGCGCTCCATTCCTGGGCGCAGCGCTCCAGGGCATCCACGGCGCGCAGCTGCGCCGGATCACTTGTGAATCCCTTGGCGGCCAGTTCCGCCTCGTACGCCTGTCTGACTGTCACCCGTATTCCTTAAAAACAATAGCTGCCAGCGCTTGTATATCAAGCGTTAGCAGCCATATTCATCGCAAAACCTGATCAGAAGTTCAGGGTGCGCTTGTCCACCGCCAGGGCGGCTTCCTTGGTGGCCTCGGACAGCGAGGGGTGGGCGTGGCAGATGCGCGCAATGTCCTCGGCCGAGGCCTTGAACTCCATCGCCACCACGGCCTCGGCGATCAGCTCGGAGGCCATCGGGCCGACGATGTGCACGCCCAGGATTTCATCCGTGGCGGCGTCTGCCAGGAACTTGACGAAGCCGGTGGTGTCGCCCAGCGCGCGCGCGCGGCCGTTGGCCATGAAGGGGAAGCTGCCGGCCTTGTACTTCACGCCGTCGGCTTTCAGCTGCTGCTCGGTGCGGCCGACCCAGGCGATCTCGGGGCTGGTGTAGATCACCCAGGGGATGGTGTTGAAGTTGACATGCCCGTGCTGGCCGGCGATGCGCTCGGCCACGGCCACGCCCTCTTCCTCGGCCTTGTGCGCCAGCATGGGGCCGCGCACCACGTCGCCCACGGCCCAGACGCCGGGCAGGTTGGTGCGGCAGTCGGCGTCAACCACGATGTCGCCGCGCTCGCCCAGCTGCAGGCCCACGGCCTCGGCATTCAGGCCTATGGTGTTGGGCACGCGGCCGATGGAGACGATGAGCTTGTCCACATCGAGCTTTTGCGCCTCGCCCTTGGCGTTGCTATAGGCCACCGACACGCCCTTCTTGCCTGTCTTGACCTCGGTGATCTGCACGCCCAGCTCGATCTTCAGGCCCTGCTTGTCGAAGGCCTTCTTGGCCTCCTTGGCCACTTGTTCATCGACCGCACCGAGGAAGGTCGGCAGGCCTTCGAGCACCGTCACGTCGGCGCCCAGGCGACGCCAGACGCTGCCCATCTCCAGGCCAATGACGCCGGAGCCGACCACGCCCAGCTTCTTGGGCACGGCGCCAATCGCCAACGCGCCGTCGTTGGACAGCACGTTGACTTCGTCGAATTCCACGCCCGGCAGCGCCCGCGCGTTGGAGCCCGTGGCGACGATGACCTGCTTGGCCGTCAGAAGCTCTTCGGTCTTGCCCGCCACCTTGATCTCGTAGCCACCATCAACCGCACGCACAAACGAGCCACGGCCGTGGAAGAACGACACCTTGTTCTTCTTGAACAGGTAGAGGATGCCGTCGTTGTTCTGCTTCACCACGGTGTCCTTGCGGCCGATCATGGTGGCGACATCCATCGTCACCTTGCCGGTGCTGATGCCGTGCTCGGCAAAGTGCTTGTTGGCATGCTCGAAATGCTCGGAAGACTGCAGCAGCGCCTTGGACGGAATGCAGCCCACGTTGGTGCAGGTGCCGCCCGGAGCGGCGCCGCCGGCGGCGTTCTGCCACTCGTCTATGCATGCCACGTTCATGCCCAGCTGCGCGGCGCGAATGGCGGCGATGTAGCCGCCGGGGCCGCCGCCGATGACGATGACGTCGAATTGTTTGCTCATGGTTTAAACGCTTTGAATGGGGTTGAAAAAACCCACCGCAGGGCCGGGCCGAGGGTGGGTTT
>JAFEES010000008.1 GCA_018240995.1 Pseudomonadota bacterium
GCCCTCACGCTCGTCTTCAGCCTGCCCTGGCTGGTCTGGCGCCTGGGGCGCACCGAGCGCTGGGCGCCGCTGGTGGTGGTGCAGATCATCGCCGGCGTGCTGCTGGGGCCCGGCGTGCTCGGCCACTGGCTGCCCGAGGTGCACGCCTTCGTCTTCACGCTCGAGGTGAACCACGCCCTCAACGGCATCGCCTGGTGGGGCGTGATGCTGTTCGTGATGATTGCCGGCGTCGAGCTGGACTTGCGCCAGGCCTGGGTGCAGCGGCGCGAGAGCGGCCTCACGGCCGGCCTGGCGCTGGGCACGCCGATGCTGCTGGGCTGCGCCGCGGCGCTGCTGCTGCTGCAATGGCCGGGCTGGATGGCGCACGGCGCACGGCCCTGGCAGTACGTGCTGGGCGTGGGCATGGCCTGCGCCGTCACGGCCCTGCCCATCCTGGTGCTGTTCCTGGAAAAGCTCGACTTGCTGCGCCAGCCGCTGGGCCAGCGCATCCTGCGCTACGCCAGCCTGGACGACCTGGCCATCTGGGGCGTGCTGGCGCTGATCGTCATGGACTGGACGCGCGTCGGGCGCCAGGCTGGCTTTCTCCTCGCCTTTGCCGCCGCCACCTGGCTGTTTCGCCGGCTGATGCCGCGCGCCGCGCAACCCGATCGCTGGTTTTTGGCGCTGGTGTGGCTGGCGCTGTGCTCGTTTGGCGCCGACTGGGCGGGGCTGCACTTCATGGTCGGCGCCTTTCTGGCCGGCGCGGTGATGGACGGCGACTGGTTCGACCAGCAGCGCATGGACGCGCTGCGCCACCATGTGCTGCTGGTGCTGATGCCGGTGTTCTTCCTGTCCACCGGCCTGCGCACCAGCTGGACCATGGGCGGGCTGGACGTGGTGCTGGCCGCTGCCCTGCTGCTGGCCGCGGCGATTGTCGGCAAGCTGGCCGGCGTGCACCTGGCCGGCCACCTGCTGCGCTGGGCCCCGGGCGAGGCGCGCCTGATCGGCTGGCTGCTGCAGACCAAGGCGCTGATCATGATCATCTTCGCCAACATCCTGCTGGACCGCGCCATCATCACCCACGCCAGCTTCACCGCCCTGCTGCTGATGGCCGTGGCCAGCACCATGCTGACCATTCCCAGGGTTGAGCCGCTGCTGGCGCGTTGGCGGGAGCAGCAAAAAGCGTAGCTGGGTGCGCTTGCCTGGTATGCGTTTGCTCGGTATTTTTGTGTATTACTGCACACCAAAAAAGCGTCTTATATAGAAACTATTTCTATACTCAATCCAATCACGCGCTGAGGACCAAGCAGCGTTTTCGCAACAAATACCGGCTGCAGTTGCGAGAAAAAGACCACGAGCCCATCCATGTGCACCTGGTCAATCACGCCATGCCCCCGTTGACCGAAACCACCTGCCCGGTGATATAGCCCGCGCCCTCGGACGCGAGAAACGCCACCAGCGCGGCCACCTCCTCGGGCTGGCCGGCGCGCTGCATCGGCACCATCTGGCGGATCGCATCCTGGCTGAACTGGCCGTCGGCCATGCCACTGGCGATGATGCCGGGGGCGACGACGTTCACCGTCACGCCGCGGCTGGCCAGCTCCAGCGCCAGCGAGCGGCTGGCCGCGTGCAGGCCGCCCTTGGCGGCGGCGTAGTTGACCTGGCCGCGATTGCCGGCCACGGCGGTGACCGAGGAGACGTTGACGATGCGCCCCCAGCGCGTGCGCAGCATGGGCAGGGTCAGCGGCTGGGTGACGTTGAAGAAGCCGTTCAGCGACACGTCGAGCACGCGATCCCATTGCGCGCCGCTCATGCCGGCGAACACCGCGTCGTCGTGGATGCCGGCGTTGTTCACCAGCACCTGTATGGGGCCGGCTTGCAGCAGTTGCTCGATGACGGCGGCGGTCGCGGCGCGGTCGGTCACGTCGAAGGCCACGGCCTGGGCGCTGGCGCCTTGGCGGCGCAGCTCTCCCACCAGCGCCTGGGCACGATTCAATCCCTGGTTGGCGTGGACGATGACGTGCAGGCCGCTGGCGGCCAGCTGCTGGCAAATGGCGCGGCCCAGGCCGCCACTGCCGCCGGTAACCAGGGCCCGGCGCGGGGGAAAAATTTTATTCATAGGCGTTGAGCGTCCAGCACCACCGAGGCGCGGCCTTCGACAAGGCAGCGGCCGGCGGCGCTGACGGTAAATTGGTAGAGGATGAGCCGCTCGTCGCCCGACAGGCGCTCGGCTTCGATGTGCAGATCGTCGGCCACGTCGTCCAGCCGATCGACGTGCAGGCGCACGCCGCGCACGCTGGTGAGGTAGCCCACGCCCAGCGGCTGGCCGGAACCCGCCAGCAGCACGCCGTGCACGGCCATGGCCTGGGCGGCGTATTCGATGGCGTGGGCGGCGCCCAGGCGGCCTTGCTCGTCACGCAGCGGATGCTCGGGCGCGCGGTGGCTGGTGGCGGCGCAGGCGATGCGCTGCGCGTCCCAGGCGAGCACGCGCTCCAGCAGGCACATGCGGCCCTGGTGCGGGATATGCGCGGCAATCCAGCCGTGGTCGGGGTGAAAAAGCGGATTCGGCATCAATACGAGACTGTTAGCGACTTTGTGGGAGCGGCTTTAGCCGCGAATGGCGCTGTTCGCGGCTAAAGCCGCTCCTACGCACCGATGGCATGGGTATCTACACATCTTTTTGTATAGCGGCACACGCAATATAGATGCGGGCTTGCGGCTGTTTCTCCCTCTCCCCTCGCGGGAGAGGGTTGGGGAGAGGGGGAGCACCACAGCGGCGTTTCTTGGCGTAAGCCCCCTCTCCCCCGACCCCTCTCCCGCAAGGGGAGAGGGGAGGAACACCCGAGGCCACCACTTGTGTAGATACCTACGCACAGATGGCATCGGTCGCTGTCTAGGCTCTAGCATGGCTGCACGCGCAGGCCCAGCGGTTGGCCGGGCAGGTAGTCCAGCAGCAGCTCGGCCGGCTGCCGGCGCGCCAGCGCGGCCAGTGCCGGCAGCGCGCGCAGCGCGGGGAACTGGCGGCGCAGGGCGTCGAGCGGCACATCGGGCAGTTCGGTGGGCGCGCCGCTGGCCTGCGCTGTCAGCGTGATCTGCGCCAGCGCGCCTGCCTGCGGCGCGGGCGCGAGCAGCCAGGCCATGCCGGCGGCGTCGGGCATGGGGCGCTTGGCGTGCAGCGGCTCGGGGTATTCGCTGTCGTAGCAGATCAGCAGCACCGCGCGCTGCTCCAGCACCACCTGCGCCAGCGCGTCCAGCAGGCCGGCGCCCAGGCTGGCGTCGTAGGCGCAGATCACCTGGCAGGGTGCCATGCTGCGCGTGGCAATGCCCCAGTAGCCGGCGGCGGCGTTGTGCACCGAGTTGTGAAAGCGCGTGGGCGAGATCTGGCGGTCGTCGGTGGCCAGCTGCTCGCACAGCGCGTGGCAGTTGTGCCCGTCAGCGCCGGATGCCGCGAATACCGTGGCCAGCTGCGCTACATCGGCGCCGGCCTGTGCCGCGGCCTCTTGCCCCAGCGCCAGCGCCAGGCGGATGACGCGGCTGGCGCGGCGGCGCTCGGCGGCGGGCAGCAGCGCGGGCACGGGCAGCACCGAGGGCGCGCCGTGCCAGGGCTGATCGCCGCAGAGCACGGCGGCGGCGCTGGGCCAGTCGGGCAGGCCGGGGGCGATCAGGCCGATGCCGGTGATCCAGGCAGTCAACTGATTTACTTCTGTTTTCATAGCTGCACCCCCAGCACCAATGCGCAGTTGCTGCCGCCAAAGCCAAAGGAGTTGCTGAGCACCCGGCGCAGCGGCGCGCGGCTGGCGGCCAGGCGGTAATCCAGCGCAATCGCCGGGTCTAGCTGCTGCGTGCCCGGGCTGCCGGGAATGCAGCCGTCCTGCAGCGCCAGCGCGCACAGCAGCGCCTCCACCGCGCCGGCCGCGCCCAGCGTGTGGCCGGTGGCGCCCTTGGTGGAGCTACAGGGCACACGATCGCCAAACAGCGCGGCCATGGCCAGGCCTTCGGCGGCGTCGTTGGCCGGGGTAGCCGTGCCGTGCAGGTTGACGTAGTCGATGTCTTGCGCCGAGAGGCCCGCCGATTGCAGCGCGGCCTCCATCGCCAGGCGCGCGCCCAGGCCTTCGGGGTGGGGGGCGGACATATGGTGCGCGTCGCTGGATTCGCCCGTGCCCAGCAGATACACGCCGCCACCCGCTTGCGCGTCGGCGCGCTCCAGCAGCGCGAACGCCGCCGCCTCGCCAATCGAGATGCCGTCGCGCGCGGCGTCATACGGCCGCGCCGGCTGGGCGGAGGTCAGCTGCAGCGAGGCAAAGCCGTACAGCGTCGTCAGGCACAGGCTATCCACGCCGCCGACGACGGCCGCGTCGATCACGCCCAGCGCCATCTGACGCGCGGCGGCGGCGAACACCTTGGCGCTCGATGAGCAGGCGGTGGAGATGGTCAGCGCCACGCCGTCAATCCCCAGGTATTGGCGCACGAAGTCGGCGACCGAGAACGGGCAGTGCGCGCCGGCGTAGCTCATCGCCGCCGGCAGCGCGCCAGTGGCCGCGTCGCGCTGGCGGTAGGCGATTTCGGTCTCCAGAATGCCGGCGGTGCTGGTGCCCAGGAACACGCCCACGCGGGCGCTGCCATGGCGCTGCACGGCCGCGCGCACCTGCTGGGCAAAGCCGTCGGCCTCCAGCGCGAGCTGCGCCAGGCGGTTGTTGCGGCAGTCGTACTCGGCCAGCGCGGCGGGCAGCAGGGCTGTGTCCACGCCATCGACCGCGCCTATCCAGGTGGGCAGCCGCACGGTTTCAAAGTCGCAGGGGCGCAGGCCGCTGCGGCCGTCGGCCAAGGCCTGCCGGTGCGCGGCCAGGCCGCGGCCCAGGCAGGTGGTGAGGGTGGTGGCGGAGAGCAGTAAAGGGTGCACGGGCAGGCGGATGGCAAAAAAATCAGGCCGGCTGCGCCAGCGGGTGGATGCCAGAGACGCTGGTTTGCAGCGCCTCGTCAAGCTCGGCGCAGCGCAGGTCGTAGGCGGTTTGCAGGTTCAGCCAGGATTGCGCGTCGCCACCAAAAAACCGGCTCAGGCGCAGCGCGGTGTCGGCGCTCACGCCACGGCGTTCCAGCACGATGTCGTTGATGCGCGAGGCCGGCACATGCAGCTGGCGCGCCAGGGCGTTGGCGCTCATGCCCACGGGCTTGAGATAGTCCTCGCGCAACACCTCGCCAGGGTGCACGGGGCGCATGGCGTTCTTGAACATGGTGCTTCAACCTTTCAACCTAGAAACGGTAGTTGGACGCGCTCGCCAGTGCCGTGATCGGCGTGCCAGGCAAGGCGGGACGACGCTGCGGGCTACTGCCCGCAAGGAGGAGCAACGCCGCATGGCGCGGCGAGCGCGGTGCTGGTGAGTGCGTAGCGCGATCACCCCACCGGTGAGCAACAGCGAAGCAACGAAAGTCAATGTTCATGTGGTTCTCATGAAGGTAGCAAGCGGTCAACTGCCGTTTCTAGGTTCAGTGGTAATCGACGATTTCGACCTGCGCCGGGCCCTTGTCGGTCCAGACGAAACACAGGCGCCA
This sequence comes from Pseudomonadota bacterium, assembly GCA_018240995.1. Lineage (GTDB taxonomy): Bacteria > Pseudomonadota > Gammaproteobacteria > Burkholderiales > Burkholderiaceae_C > Alicycliphilus. The sequence goes on from JAFEES010000008.1 coordinate 5,530, forward strand.
TTGCTCGTTGATGCGCAGGCTGTGCTGGCCTTGCCGGTCGCCGCCCAGCAACTCCAGCCGATTGCCGGGCGGGCTGCGCAGAAAGTCCAGCGTCACCGCCGCGTCCAGCTGTGCCAGCTTGCGCTCGGCCACGTTCTGGATATTGGCAAAGCGCCGGCTCTTGCCGCTGGTGAACAGCCGCTGCGTGTCCGGGCAGCGGAACGAGACGATGGGCATGGGTGAATTTTATACCGTTTATCGGTAAACAATCAAAACTGGGGCGGCGCTTTTGGTCGCCGCACCCGGCACACCAGCAGCACATTGGCAAACGGCAGCGCCCCGCTCATCGGCTGGCTGCTGACCTCAACGCCCACGCTCTGCGGCAGCGCGCGTAGTGGTAGGCAAAGCGCCCGGCCGGGCGAAAGCGCGCGCTGGCGTGGGCAACGAGGTGGGCGGGAAGGGCAGCGGGCGTGGCCGTCATGGGAGAGCGTCGTGCAAGGTGCAGGTGCGCAGACCGGCCCGCGCCAGCTGCTGCGCCAGCAGCGGGATCAGGGGTTCGATTACCGGCCGGCCGTCGCCAGTGCGCGCCGCATGGCCGTCGTGCAGCAGCAGGATGTCGCCGTCGGCCAGACCCCGCGTCAGGCGCTGCAGCACCACGTCCGCACGCGGCTCGCGCGTGTCGTAGCCGCGGCGCGTCCAGCTCGCCAGGCGCAGGCCCTGGCGCGCCAGCACGGGCTCCAAAAACAGGTTGCGCAGGCCGGCCGTGGGGCGGAAAAAGCGCGGCGCCTGGCCGCAGGCGTCGGCGATGACCGCCTGCGCGCGGGCGATGTCGGCGGCCAGGCGCGCCGGGCCGAACAGCGACAGCGCGTGCGAGTGGCTGTAGCCGTGGTTTTCCACCCGGTGGCCGGCAGCCGTGATGGCGCGGCACAGCTGCGGGTGGCGTTCTGCCCGGTGGCCGATGAGGAAGAAGCTGGCGGTCAGGCCCTGCTCCGCCAGCAGGTCGAGCACGCGCGGCGTGACCTCGGGGTCGGGGCCGTCGTCAATCGTCAGCGCGATGCGCCCGGGCGTGCCGGGCGCCGGCGGCAGCCGCGTGATGTTGGGCCCGAGCGCGTGCGAGCGCGGCAGCAGCCCCAGCGTGGTGACGAGCGCATGGTTGGCGGCGACGGCGCCCAGCGCCCAGGGCCACAGCTGCGGCGCCGCCAGCACGCCGGCGGCGGCGCCGGCGTGCAGCAGCGCCGAGCCGGCGAGCAGCGGCGTGGGGCGCCAGGGGCGGCTCATGGGTGCCGACCTTCGCCGTGCGCGCCTATCCACGCCAGCGCGTCGCGCCACAGGGGCCGCCAGGCGTCCCAGTCGTGGCCGCCATCGACCTGCTGGCGCGCGGCCTGCGGCAGGCAGTCGGCCAGCGCCGCCATGCTGGCGGCAAAGCGGTCGCCCCGGCCCCAGCCGACAAAGGTGGGCAGGTGGGGCCGGCCGGCGCGCAGGTCTAGCCAGAGGGCAAATTCCGGGTCGGCGGCCTGCGCCGCCGTGGGCTGCCAGGCCCGCAGGCCGCCGGCGCGCGCGATGGCGTTGGTGGTGAGCCGGCTGCCGGCGTAGGGCGCGAACAGGCACAGGCCGTGCAGGCCGCCGGGTGCCGTCTGCGCGTGGCGCAGCGCCAGCAGGCCGCCCAGCGAGATGCCGGCCAGCCACAGCCGGCGGTAGCGCGTGGCCAGCGGTGCCAGCACCTCTAGCGCCAGGCGCGCGCAGGCGTCGGTGCGGCCGGTGGGGTCCAGATGCAGGTCGGGCACGAGCAGATCCAGCGCCACGCCGCTGTGCGCCAGCAGCGCCGGCAGGCCGGCCTGCTCCACGTCGGCGGGGTGCATCTGCGCCCCGGGCAGCAGCACCAGCGCGTGCGCCGCGCCCTGGGGATAAAAGCGCTGCTCCATCAGGCCGTCCGGGGTGTAGGGGGAATCAGAGCCGCCGACACCAGCATGGCCAGCAGCACGCCGGGCGCCACGGTACTGCCCAGGGCCTGCAGCACCGGCACGCCCGACAGCGCCAGCGCGCCAAAGCCGATGGCGGTGGTGAGCACGGCCGTGGCCATGGACAGCCAGACGTCGGGGGGCAGACCACCGTCGGCCTGCACCTGGTCGAAGAACAGCGCGTAGTTGGAGCCCACGGCGACGATCAGCAGCAGCCCCACCAGGTGCAGCAGGTGCAGGCGCACGCCCAGCAGGTGCAGGCCGGCGACCACCAGCGCCACGGTGATGGCCAGCGTCAGCAGCACGCGCGCCAGGCGCCGCGGCGAGCGCAACTGGGCCGCCAGCAGCAGCGCGATGGCGGCGACGCCGCAGAGCGACAGCCAGATCGCCTGGCGCAGATAGTCGCCATACATCTGCTCGAACTCGCCCTTCAGGTCCATGACCACCGCCGGCGTGCCGGCCAGCGCCGCGCGCAACGCCGGCACCGGGATGTCGGCGCCATCGCCTTCGCCATTTCCGGGCTGCGCCGGGCGCAGCGGCAGCATCGCGCTCCAGCCCTGCGGGCCATGCGCCAGCAGCGAATGCAGCGCCAGCGCCAGCGCCGTGCCGTCCAGATCCTGGGGCAGCAACCAGGGTTGGTGGCGCGCCGCCTCCACGGCATCGACGAAGGGCGCCAGCCGCGCCGGCGACAGCGGCAGGCCATCGAGCGCCGGCGCCAGCGCGGCGCGCAGCGGCTCGGCCGCCGGCAAGGCCGCCAGGCGCGCGGCCTGCGTGCGCTCGCTGGGCACGAAGCGCGCCGGGCTGTCGAAGCCGCCGATCAGCCCCTGCTGCACCAGCCGCTGCAACCGCTCGCCGGCCTGCTCCGCGCCCTGCAGCACGGCCTGCAGCTGCGGCGCGCGCACCAGCACCAGGTAGCGCGCGTCGGGCGCGCCCAGGTCGCCGCGCAGGTGGGCGTCTTTTTGCGCATCCTGCGCGCGCACCATGGACAGGGCCGACAGGTCGTTGCTCCACAGCTGGCCGCGCTGCGCCAGCAGATAGCCCATGGCCAGCAGCGCCAGCAGCAAGAGCGGCCAGCGCAGCCGCTGCGCCTGCGCCAGCCAGCCCTGCGTGCTGCGCGCGATCACGCCCGGCGGGCTGACGGCCACGCCGCGCGCGCCCGCCAGGCGCGGCAGCACGAAGCGCGTCATCAGCGCCGCGGTGAGCACCCCCGACAGCGCGTACAGCCCCAGCTGCGCCAGGCCGGGAAAGCCGGCGAACAACAGCGCGCCAAAGCCCAGCGCCGAGGTCAGCACCCCCAGGCGAATCGTCGGCCAGAAATGCGCGCGCCACTGCGCCAGGCCGACGCGACCGGACTGGATGCAAAAGTAGATGGCGTAGTCCACCGCCTCGCCGATCAGCGCCGAGCCAAAGCCTATGGTGATGCCGTGCACGTTGCCAAACACCAGGCTCACGCAGACGATGCCGGCCAGCGCCGCCGTGGCCACCGGCAACAGGCCCAGCGCCAGCGTGCGCGGCGAGCGGTACACCCAGGCCAGCACCAGCGCGATGCCCAGCATGCCCAGCGTGGAGGTGCGCGAGACCTCGCTGCGCACCGTCTCGCGCGACTGCACGGCAAACATGCCCGGGCCCGACAGCACCAGCTGCAGGCCCCGCGCCTGCGGCAGGGCAGCAAACAAGGCCTGGGCCTGGGTGATGGCCTGCTCCTGCCCATCGGTGTCCGAGCCCGCGGCGCGGGTCTGCGCCAGCAGCAGCGCGCGCCGCCCGTCGGCCGAGGCCCAGACGCCGCCGGCCAGGCGCGGCTCACTGCCCGGCTGCAGCTGGGTCAGCACCTCCAGCACCTCGCCCGTGGGGTCTTGCAGCAGATAGGGTTTCAGGCGCTGGCCTATGGGCGACGAGATCAGGTCGATGCTGCGCCCTATGGCCTGGCGCAGCCCAGCCTCGGTAAAGTGTTCGGGCGTGACCGCCGGGCTGAGCACATAGCGCCAGCGCAGCAAGAAGTCGCGCTCGGCGTCCAGCGCCGCCATCTCGCCGTTTTGTACCGACTGAAAGTTGCCACCGCCCATCAGCGCGCGGCGCAGGGCTTTCGACGCCTGGGCGCGCGCCGCCTCGTCGCCGCCCTCGATGGCCAGCATCAAGAGGCGCGACACCGCGCCGTCCTGCATCTGCTCGACCAGCACCTGCTGCTCGGCGCTGGGGCGCGAGGGCAGGAAGAAGGACATGTCGGCGACGAAACGGCTATGCCAGACGATGGCCACGCCCGCGCCCATGGCCAGCAGCCACAGCAGCAGGATGCGCAATGGGGTGATCTTCATTTTTATAGCAAACAGCGATTATGCGGCGCCGGTTTTAGCTCATGCCCCCTCTGGGGGAAGGTGGGGATGGGGGCCCGCAGCGTCGGCATCTCGCCGGCCCCCACCCCAGCCCTCCCCCAACGGGGGAGGGAGATGGGGCGCCGATCGCAAGGGTTGGCCATGCTCAATCCGCCATCGGCGTCAGCACCAGCTCGGAGCGGTCGCCGTCGGCCTGCTGGTATTCGATGCGGCGCACCTCGCGGCCGCTGCCGCTGATGGTGATGCGCGTGACCAGCGCCTGCACCTCGGCGCTTGTCGGCAGCAGCACCAGCGTCCAGTCCCTGGGGCCGCCACGCAGTTCCAGTTGATAGTATTTTTGTAGCGCCTTGCGGTTGCCGGACAAGGTGCTGCGCACGCTTTCGATAAAGGCCATGGCCTCGGGGCGGCTGCCCACATGCCAGGTCAGGCTGCGGCCGTCACGCTCCACGGTGAGGCTGTTTTTCTCCAGCACCAGGGTTTCGCGCCGCGGCTTCAGCGTGTCCTTTTCCAGCCGGTCGGGTGGCGTGAAGCGCATCTCGCCGCTGGAGACCACGGGCGCGTCCAGCAGCGCCACATGGCGCGTCTCGACAAAGCGCGCGCGCCCGCCCTTGAACTGGGCCAGCTCGCCCATCAGCTGGTCGATGTCGAAGGCGGCGTGGGCGGCCAGCGCCGTTCCGGTGAGAAGAAGTGCGAGCAGGCTGCGGCGGATCATTGCCAGAAGTCGTAGAAGTTGAACCAGTTGTAGGGCGAGTCGCGCAGCGCGCGTTCCACGGCCTGCACGTAGGCCTGCTGCGCGGCGGCCATGGCGGCGGGGCGCTCGGCGCGCGGCGTGGCGCGCAGGTCGGCCAGCGGCTCGAAGCGGATCTCGTAGCGGTTGCCGCCCAGGTAGAGACCGGCCATGAAGAACACCGGGCGCTGCAGCATGGCCGCCAGGCGCCAGGGGCCGTCGGGGAAGGCGGCGTCGGCGCCCAGCAGCGGCAGGCGCGTGCAGGCATCGGCGTCGGCCAGCGACCGGTCGGCCAGCAGGCCGACCAGGCAACCCGCGGCGAGCCGGTCGCGCACCGTGAGCATGGCGTCCATGCGGCCCAGGGCGATCACGTCCTGCTGCGCCTCGGGCGCCAGCACGGCCAGCGTGGCATTGAGCTTGCGCGCGTTGTCCTCGTACATGGCCATGGCCACGGCGAGGCCGCCGCGCTCGCGGCCCATGGTGCGCAGCACCTCGAAGCTGCCCAGGTGCGCGCCCATCAGCAGCGCGCCCTGGCCGTCGGCCAGCGCGGCGTGCAGCGCCTCGGCGCCCCGCACCGTGACCCGCAGTTGCGCGCCGCGGCCGGTGAGCAGAAACACCCGGTCGTGGATGGTGCTGGCAAAGCACAGCACATGGCGGTAGCGCTCGCGCCAGCGCGGCGCGCGGCCAAGCACGCGCGTCAGGTAGTCGCGGCTGGCGCGCGCCGCCTTGGGGGCGAACAGCGTGAAGTACAGCGCGATGCCATGGAGCACCACGCGGCCCGCGCGCCGCCCGGCGGCCAGCGAAATCCACAGCATCAGCCGCATCAGCCACTCTTGGCTGCGCTCGCCGTCCTGCGTCCAGCGCGCCGCCTGCGTCACGCGGCCTCCGGCTGCAGCAGGCCGCTGGCGACCAGCGCCGCGCCGCTGTGGATGGCAAAGCGCCGCGCGCCGGCGGCGCCGGCAGCGTCAAAGCTCCAGCGCAGCGTCTCGCCCGGGCCCACGGGGCGCAAAAACTTGGCCTGGGCGATGGCCCAGCGCAGGCCCGTGGGCGGCGGGCCGGCGAGCCGCAGGCTGCGGTCCAGCAGCACCACGCCGGGCACGATGGGCCGGCCGGGGAAGTGGCCGGCGAAGGCCGGGTGTGCCGGGGGCACGCGCCACTCAAGGGGCGGGGCGGACATGGCGCTCATACAGTTCTTCCAGCGTGCTGCGCGCGATCTTGCCCGTGGCGTTGTGCGCAATGGCGTCCACCAGCACCAGCGGGCGCGGCATGAAGATCGGGTCGATGCGCGTGCGCAGCGCCGCCAGCAGCGCCGCGCGCGTGCAGCCCGGCGCCACGGCAAAGGCCACCAGCCGGCCCACGCGCTGCACCTCGTCCTCGGCGGGCAGGAAGAAGGCCGCGTCCTCGACGCCGTCCACGCCGCGCAGCTGGTGGTTCAGGTAGGCCAGCGAGGTGCGCTTGCCCGCCAGGTTCACCATGTCGGCATGGCGCCCCTGCAGCGTGAAGCGCCCATCGGGCGCGATCGCGACGATGTCGGCCAGCGCGATGCGCCCCTCCACATGGCCGCCGGCCGGGTCGTTGCAGGCCCAGGTGGTGTCGCCCGCCTGCTCCAGGCGCACGCCGGGCATCAGCTGCCACTCGGGGCCGCAGGTGGTGCGGCGCGTGGCCAGCTGCGAGGATTCGGTGGAGCCGTAGATCTCATGCACCGGCGCGCCGGTGGCGGCCTCGGCGCGCGCCGCCAGCTGTGCATCCAGCGGCGCCGTGGCCGAAAGCCAGCGCGCCACCGGCGGCAGCGCGATGCCCGAGGCCAGCACGCTCGCCAGGTGGTAGGGCGTGGTCACCACCATGGCCGGCGCGGGCAGGCGCGCCAGCGCGTCGGCCAGGTCTTGCGGATAAAACGGCTTGCCGCTGTAGAAGCTGCAGCCGCCGTGCAGCGCCAGCAAAAAGGTGGACTCAAAGCCAAAGGCGTGCTGCGCCGGCACCGTGCCGATGAGCACATGCGGGGCATCGAGCAGGCCCAGGGCCTGGGCCTCGGTGCGGCCGTTGCGCGCCATCTTGCCCCAGGTTTTGGCGTGCGGCTGCGGCAGGCCGGTGGAGCCCGAGGTGAACAGGATGGCCACCGTGGCGTCCGCGGCGATCTGCGGAATGGCGTTGCACGGCGTGCTGGGCAGCGCGCCCAGGTCGGGCAGCGGGTGCGCCGGCAGCTCGGGCGGCAGCGGCGTGGGCGCGTCGGTGACGGCGATGGCGCCGGCATAGTCGCGCGCCAGCTGGCGCAGCGTGGCCTCGGACTGCGACGAGGGCTGCAGGCTGACGCGACCCGACAGCGCGCAGGCGGCCAGCAGCACGGCGTAGTGGTAGCGGTCTTCGCACAGGTTGACGATGTGGCGCGCGGGCGCCAGCGCATCGGCCAGGGCCAGCGCGTCGGCGCAGTAACGCGCCACGCTGACGGCGCGGCCATCGGCGCGCCAGGCCAGGGTGTCGTGCAGCGCGCGGGCGCTGACAAGAGGCACGCTGGGCAGAGGCAGGGTGTTCATGCGATGTGCCTTGGGGCAGGGGCCTGCCCGGCCTGGCCGCGGTGGGCGCGCCAGGCGCGCACCACGGCCCGGATGGTGGGGCGCTCCTCGGGCGGCAGCGCCCAGCGGCGCGCCAGCATTTCCAGCCCGAAGAAGCCGGCCATCAGCGGGCCGGTGAGCAAGTTGGCGTGCACCGACCAGACTTCGGCCGGCGCCCAGGCAAAGAGCAGCGTGGACACCAGGGCGTTGCCGGCGAGAAACAGCGCCCAGGCCAGCGTCACGCCACGCGTGTAGCGCAGCGACGCCACGCTCAGCGGCCCGGGGGTGATGAGGCGCGCCATGGCGCTCACCACCGGCTCGCGCCCGGCGCCGAGAGAGCGGGCAAAAAACGCCGCCAGCGCCAGGTGCGCGCCCAGGTGCTGCAGGTAGTACAGCCAGGGCAGGTGGCCATGCAGCCAGCGCCAGGCGGCCATGAGCGCGGCCACGCTGGCCAGCGTCACCAAGGCCGCGCCGCTGCGCGGCCAGGGCGTTTGCAGCGCCGCCAGTGCCGCCGCCAGCCACAGGGGCGCCACGGCAATGACGATGTGCAGGCCCATGGGCCCGATGCGGCTGCTGGCCAGATGCGCCGACAGCGCCCACAGCGCCAGCAGCAGCGCGCCGAGCGCGTTGCGCCAGTGGGCGAAGGCGGCCATGGCTTATTGCGTGCGCTGGCTGGCGATATGCGCGGTGAGCGCGGCGAGCGAGGCAAAGATCTGCTGGTTGTTCTCGTTGTCCGACTTGAGCTGGAAGCCATAGCGCTTGGAGACGACGAGGGCGATCTCCAGCATGTCGATCGAGTCCAGGCCCAGGCCGTCGCCATACAGCGGCGCCTGCGGGTCGATGTCGGCGGGCTGCACGTCCAGGTTCAGCGCCTCGACGATGAGGGCGGCCACTTCGGGCATCAGGGTTTCGACGGGGGTAGCGGTCATGGTGGGGCTCATGCGGGCTGCGCCTGGCGGAACGCGAGCACCGCGTTGCTGCCGCCAAAGGCAAAGGAGTTGGACAGGGCGGCGCGCACGCGCACGCCGCGCCGGCCTTCAAGAACATGGTCCACGCCGGCGCAGGCGGCATCGAGCCGGCCGGCCAGGTGGGCCGTGGGCGGGATGGCCTGCTGGCGCAGGCTGAGCACCGTGGCCAGCGCCTCGATGGCGCCGGCGGCGCCCAGCAGGTGGCCGTGCATGGACTTGGTGGCGCTCACCGCCAGTGCCGGCGCATGGGCGCCGAACACCTGCGTGAGCGCGGCGATCTCGATCGGGTCGCCCTCGGGCGTGGAGGTGCCGTGGGCGTTGACGTAGTCCACGTCCTCGGGCGCCAGCGCGCCTTCGGCCAGCGCGGCGCGCATGGCCCGCGCCTGGCCGCCGGCGTCGGGGCGCACCAGGTGGCTGTGGTCGCAGCTGGCGCCATAGCCCACCATCTCGGCGTGGATGTGGGCGCCGCGCGCCAGCGCATGCTCCCAGTCTTCCAAGACCAGCGCCGCGCCGCCCTCGCCCAGCACCAGGCCGGCGCGATCCTGCGCAAACGGGCGGCAGGCCTGGTGGGCGGCCGCGCCCACGTCGGGCGACAGCAGCTTCATTGCCAGCCAGCCCTGGGCCACGCCATAGGTTTGCGTGGCGTCCGAGCCGCCGGTGAGGATGACCTGGGCGTCGCCCGCGCGGATGCGCCGGAAGGCCTCGCCAATGGCCACCGCCGAAGACGCGCAGGCCGCGCTGTGGCTGGAGCTGACGCCGCCCAGCGCCAACTGGATGGAGATATGCGCGTTGACGGCGTTGCCCATGCTCATCACCACCGATAGCGGCGACAGGCGCTGGCGGCCGTTCAGCCAAATGTCCTTGTAGCCGCGCTCAAACGTCTGTATGCCGCCCAGCGCCGTGCCCCACAGGCAGCCCCAGTCGTCGCGGTGCTCGCCCGGCTGCGGCTGGCGCGCCAGGCCCGCGTCGGCCCAGGCGGCGAAGGCCGCGGCCAGGCCCAGGTGGGCAAAGCGCTCCATCATCGCCGCCAGCGGGCCGCCGAGCGCGACACGCGCGTCAAAGCCCGGGCACAGAACGAAGGGCATGGACAGCGGGCGCGGCACGTCGTCGGTCTGCAGGTGGTGCACGGCCGATTCGCCCGCCACCAGGCGCGTGAAGAAATCGGGCAGGTCGCCGCCATAGGGGCTGACCAGCCCCAGGCCGGTGACGGCGACGCGGCGCGCAGTCATGCCTGTGCGGCTTTTTGCACCAGCAGGCGGTCGATGATCTGCCGCATGTCGCCGACGGTGACCGGGATGGTCTCGGTGTTGTCGATGGTGATGTCCAGGCGATCCTCGGCCTCGAACATCAGCTCGGCCACCATCAGCGAATCCACCCCCAGCTCGGTGAGCACAGACTCATCCTGAACCTTCTCGGGCTCTACGCCCAGGCGTTCGTGGAGAAATTTGCGAATCAGTTCGATGGAATCCATGGTGTGAGCAGCGCAGAGACGACGGCGGCGGGCGCGCCTGGGCACTCCCTAGAATTGGCTATTTTAACGAGCGTCGCAGCCGCCCCCTGAGGGGCGCCGATATGATGGCGCCCTGGTTATGCACAGCGCCTTTTCACTCCCTGCCCAGCCTCACTCCTGGAGTCGCGAACTGTGGCGGCGCTTGGGTCACCTGTGGCCGTTGAAGGCCGCGGGCACGGCCCTGTTCATCACCGCCTTTTTCCAGGCGTATTTTTTCGTGCTGCGCCACCCCGGCGGGACGGTCTGGGTCATGCCCGAGATCTGGCTCGATCGGTGGGTGGACTTCACGCCCCTGGCGTTTCCGGTCTATGCCTCGCTATGGGTTTATGTCTCGCTGCCGGCGGCGCTGCTGGGCAATTTCAGGGGCTTGCTGCGCTACGGGTTCTGGATTGGGCTGATGTGCCTGGTCTGCCTGGCCTTGTTCTGGGCGTTCCCCACCAAGGTGCCAGATTTCGCCGTGGATTGGGCGCACTACCCCGGCCTGGCCTTCCTCAAGAGCGTGGACAGCGGCGGCAACGCCTGCCCGTCGCTGCATGTGGCGTCCGCCGTGTTTGCCGCCTGCTGGCTGCAGCGGCTCTTGCTGGCCATGCGCGCCCCGCGCGGCTGGGCCATGGCCAGCCATCTGCTTTGTGCCGCCATTGCCTGGTCTACGCTGGCCACGCTGCAACATGTGGCGCTGGACGCCATCGCCGGGGCGCTGGTCGGCGCCCTGTTTGCCTGGCTGTCGCTGCGCCGGCCGGGCAACGCGCTCGACGCGCCACGGCGCTGACGTGCCAGGTCAGGGGTGGCTACTCGCTGACTTGACGGGGTGGAGCTGCACGGCCTCGTACAGGGCGGCGATGGGCAGGTGCAGGCCGACGCTGGCCAGCTCCACCTGCTGGCCGAGTGCGTCAAAGGGATAGAGCACCCAGCGCCCCTGCTCGTCGCGGCGGAACAGATCCACGCTCAGGCGCTCGGAGTCGATCAGCAATACCTCGTGCAAGGTCGTGAGCTTGCGGTAGCTGGCGAACTTGGCGCCCCGGTCGTAGGCGCTGGTCGAGGGCGAGAGCACCTCCACCACCAGGCTGGCGGCGCTCTTGTGGTGGCTTTGCGCACGGTCGGCCTCGGCACAGGTGACGAAGACATCGGGGTAGAAAAAGGCGTTGTCTTCCTCGACGCGCAGCTTCATGTCGGAGATGAACACGCTGCACGGGCCGCCGCGCAGGTGCTGGCGCAGGGCCATATACAGGTTGCCGGCAATCGTGACATGGGCGTCCGAAGCACCGGCCATGGCGAAGACCTCGCCATCGAAGTATTCGTGCTTCTGGGCCTGTTCGCCCTCCCAGTCCAGATAGGCCTGGGCATCGAATTGGCTTTGACGTGCGGGCAAGTTCATGGTGCGCTCCTGCATTGCCGCATTGAAACACAGGCCGGTTCAGGTGCGCACCAAGCGCAGCGCATCAAACTCCCAAGCAACTTCCTCCAAAGCTTTTACACCGTCGGAAACTTTTACATACCATCACCCGAAAAAACGAAATTTCTCGAAAAATCAATGTGTTGTATTAGTGGCACAAAAAATGCTTCGCTAGATCAAAGTCAATTATCCGGAGATCAACCATGAAACATTTACTCATTGCAGCCCTGTCCAGCCTCTCATGTCTGGCCGCGCTTGCCGGCCCTATCACACTGACCGGCACAGTGCGCGACTTCAATGCTGACGGAGTGAACTTTGAGGGTTCCGGCGGTTCAGGCCCGGGCTATGTCAACAGCACCCTGAGCGGCCCATCGCCCACCCTGACGGCGCTGGGAAGCAGCCAGATCAGCAACAGCGGCGCCGGTGCCTTCAGCAATTGGTACACCAACACCGCCAACAGCATGTCCTATTCGCTGACGCTGAACGAGACCGCCCCCGGCAGCGGCATCTATCAGTACAGCAACAACAACTTCTTCCCCATTGACGGCGCCCTGCTTGGCAACCAGGGGCGGGCACACAACTACCACTTCACCTACACCATCTCCTCGGTCTTCAGCTACGTTCAAGGCGCCGGCCAGACCTTTGCATTCACCGGGGATGATGATGTCTGGGTGTATTTCGATAAAAAGCTCGGCATCGACCTGGGAGGTGTGCACGCCGCCCAAAGTCAAACGGTGAACCTGGATACGCTGATGGCCGGCAAGGCATCCGGCGACTACGCTTTTGACTTCTTCTTCGCCGAGCGGCACACCACGCAATCCAACCTGATGATTACCACGTCGCTGGTATTGAAGGCGCCCCCCACCGATGTGCCGGAGCCGGGTTCACTGGCCCTGATGGGTCTTTCCATGGTCGGCCTGGCCCTTGCCCGTCGCCGCAAGATGGTTTGATTGATTCTTCCCAGCCACGCAGCGGCGCCTTTCGGCGCCGTTGTCGTATGCGGGCGCCTCGTCGAAACCGCGGTCTGGCACCGCTGCGTTACGCCCCGCACACGCGCAGCACCTCGGCCCCATAGGCCTCCAGCTTCTTCGCCCCCATGCCGCTGATGCCCTCCAGCTCGCCCAGGCTGGCCGGGTTGCGCTCGGCAATGGCCGCCAGCGTGGCGTCGTGGAAGATCACATAGGCTGGCAGGTTGTGCGCGCGCGCCACCTCGGCGCGCCAGGCCTTGAGGTTGATGAAGCGCACCTGCGCATCCGGCCCCAGATCCGCAGCCGCGGCGCTGGTCTGGCCGGCGCGGCGCTTCGGCCTGGACGCCGCCTTGGCCTGGGCCTCGCGCAGCCGCACGGCCTGCTCACCGCGCAGCACGGCGCGCGAGCCGGCGGTAAGGGTCAGGGTGTCGAAGCTGTGGCCGGCCTCGGTGGCCACGCGGTGCACGCCCACCGCCCCCAGCGCCAGCAGCTGGCGCGCTACGGCGCGCAGTTGTTGCTCCGAATACTGCGCGCCCAGGTTGAAGGTGGACAGCTGGTCGTGGCCGAACTGGCGCACCTTGTCCGTGGCCTTGCCGCGCACGATGTCCATCAAATGGCCCACGCCGAAGGTCAGGCGGCTGACCTCATGCACGCGGTAGATGGTGGACAGCAGCTTCCTCGCAGCGTCCGTGCCGTCCCACACGGCGGGGGGATTGAGGCAGTTGTCGCAATTGCCGCAGGGAGCGGACTCCTCGCCAAAGTAGGCCAGCAGGCGCTGGCGCCGGCAGTCCGTGGCCTCGGCCAGGGCCAGCAGGGCGTCGAGCTTGCCGCGCAGCACGGCCTTGAATTCCTCGGCCGCGTCGCCGTCGTCGATCATGCGCCGCTGGTTCACCACGTCCTGCAGGCCGTAGACCATCCAGGCGTCGGCCGGCAAACCGTCGCGCCCGGCGCGGCCGGTCTCCTGGTAGTAGCCCTCGATGTTCTTGGGCATGTCCACATGGGCGACAAAGCGCACGTCGGGCTTGTCGATTCCCATGCCAAACGCAATCGTCGCCACCATCACCACGCCGTCCTCGCGCAAAAAGCGATCCTGGTGCGCCTGGCGCATGTCCGCCGGCAGGCCGGCGTGGTAGGGCAGGGCGTTGATGCCGCCGTCCTGCAGCGCCTGGGCCATTTCCTCCACGCGGCGCCGGGACTGGCAATACACCACGCCGGCATCGCCCAGGTGCTCATTGGTGATGAAGCGCAGGAGCTGCGCCAGCGGCTCCTTCTTTTCCTCGATGCGGTAGCGGATGTTGGGCCGGTCGAAGCTGCTTAGAAACAAGCGTGCGTCCTGCAGTTGCAGCCCCTGCACGATGTCGGCGCGCGTCAGCTCGTCCGCCGTGGCCGTGAGCGCGATGCGCGGCACGCCGCTGTAGCGCGCGTGCAGCAGGTTCAGTTGCCGGTATTCGGGGCGAAAGTCGTGGCCCCACTGGCTTACGCAATGCGCCTCGTCGATGGCGAACAGCGAAAGCTGGCCGCGCGCGTGCAGGTCGTCCAAGAGGCCGATGAAGCGCTCGGTGGTCACGCGCTCGGGCGCGGCGTAGAGCAGCGTGATCTCGCCGCGCGACAGGCGCCGCTCCACATCCAGCGCCTGCTGCCAGTCCAGCGTGGAGTTGAGAAAGGCCGCCTCCACCCCGGCCTCGTGCAGCGCGCCCACCTGGTCGTGCATGAGCGCGATCAGCGGCGAGACCACCACCGTCACGCCATGCCCCGCGTCGCGCCGCACGATGGCCGGAACCTGGTAGCACAGCGATTTGCCGCCGCCCGTGGGCATGAGCACCAGCGCGTCGCCACCCTGGACCACATGCTCGATGATGGCCTGCTGCGGGCCACGGAACTGCTCGTAGCCAAAGACGTCGTGCAGGACGAAATGCGCGGGGGACAAACCGGTTCACTCTCTTTTTGATAGCTTCTTGCGCTTCATCGATAAGCGCAAAAGCCATTTTTAATCAATAGCCTGCACGCTTGGCGCGGGCGCCTATTGTGCCCCCGACAGCAAGCTTGCCACGCGACCGGCGCCGCAACCCGCGACCCACAATGCCGCGCATGCCCCGGGAATCGCGTCAGGAAATCAGAAGATATGCCCGCTACGATTAGAAACATGTAGAGACACTTCAAAACCATGGTTCAGTGTCGAGACGGGCAAATGCAGCGTCCAAAACAACGCCAACTGCAAGCCACTGCGCTCCCGTCACCCTGCACGGTGATTTGGCGCCGTTTGCCGAGCTGCTACACCTGGGCCAATGGCTGCACGTCGGCAAGAACGCCACCATGGGCCTGGGTGGCTATCGGCTGATGGCGTAGCCGTAATTCCGAAATTCACGAACATATTTTCCGAAATTTACGGCACTCCATTCCGACATTTACGGTATCTTTGCCGCATGGATACCACAGCCGTTTACCCCCGCCATATCGAGCCACGCATCGCAGAAGCGCTGCTGGACACGCCGGTCGTTCTGCTGGCCGGCCCGCGCCAGGCGGGGAAAACCACGCTGGTACGGCACATTGCTGCGCAGCAAGGCATGCGCTACCTCACTCTCGACGACGCGCTGACCCTGCTGTCGGCTCGGGAAGACCCCGTTGCCATGGTGCGTTCGCTCGACCGGGCCGTGATCGACGAAATCCAGCGCGCGCCCGAGCTGCTGCTGGCCATCAAAAAAAGCGTGGACGAAGACCGACGACCCGGTCGTTTTTTGCTCACCGGTTCGGCCAATCTGATGGCCCTGCCCACCGTTGCCGACTCGCTGGCGGGCCGGATGCAAACCCTGTCGCTTCTGCCCCTGTCGCAAAGCGAAATGGCTTCACACACCACCAATTGGCTCGATAGCGTCTTTGCCGGCCAGATACCCCAGGCAGACCCCGTAGCGCAGGGCGGCGAGCTGGTCGAGCGCGTGCTGCGCGGTGGCTACCCCGAGGCCGTGGCGCGTCCAGCGGGCCGGCGGCGCACCACCTGGGCGCGCCAGTACATCAACGCCCTGATCCAGCGCGACGTGCGCGACATCGCCAGCATCGACAAACTCGACCAGCTGCCGCGCTTTCTGCGCGCCCTGGCACACACCGCCGGCGAGATGTGCAACTACACCCAGCTGGGCGGCGCGGTCGGGCTCGACGGCAAAACGGCGGCACGCTACACCGGCGTCTTCGAGCAGATGTACCTGCTGGAGCGCATCAACGTCTGGGCGTGCAACCGCCTGAGCCGCGTCGTCAAGACACCCAAGCTGCAGTTTCTGGATGCCGGCCTGCTCGCCTCCCTGCTGGACTTGACGGCGCAGGAGGTGGCGCAAGAGCGAACGCGGTTTGGCAACACGTTGGAGTGCTTCGTCTTTGGCGAACTACGCAAACACAGCACCACGGCAGATGACGACTACCAGCTCATGTACTACCGGGACGCAGACCAGGTCGAGGTCGATCTCGTCATCGAGAACGCCGCCGGGCAGGTGGTCGGCGTCGAAGTCAAGGCTGCCGCCACCGTCAAGGCCGCCGACCTGCGCGGCCTGAAGAAGCTCGCCGACCTGGCAGGCAGCCAATTCAAACTCGGCGTGGTGCTCTACGACGGCAGCGAAACCCTACCGCTGGGGGGCGGGCTCTGGGCCGCGCCGCTGTCCACGCTGTGGGGGCAGGCAGCGGCCGGCCATCCACTCACAACGTAATCAGCTCGCCCTGGCCGAGATCCACACCGTGGCCCAGGGCTTGCAGCAGCTGCAGCGCGAGACGGGTTTGCAGGTCAGCTCATGCTCGGAGCGCATCGACCTGCAGGCCTATGGCATCACGCACAACCGCTGCGTGGACGATGCGTTGATGGCCGAGCTGTTTGCGCACGACAAGGCGTTGATGCAGGCGCTGGGGCGCGGGCAGGACGACCTGTTTGGCATGGACAGCGCCAGCGCGCCCAAGGATCCGGGCCAGCGCAAGGAGTGCGGCTGCATCGTCAGCAAGGACATTGGCTCCTACAACACCTGCCCGCACCTGTGCACCTATTGCTATGCCAATGCATCGCCCGAGACGGTGTTGAAGAAGTTCGCGCGTCGCGACCCGATGGCCGAATGCATGATCGAGTACGAGGCGTGAGAACCTGATTGCGCCAGGCGGTTGTGGCTGTACACGGCCAATCATTCGCAAAGCGTATTGATCAGTCCGCCGATTGAATTTGACGCAAATGGTGAACGCCCCAAGAATGGCAAGCACAGCAACCATTACAACGGAGACATGCCATGCAACCCCTGCTTCGCGGCGCCCTTGCCGCCTGCGCCCTGGCCCTCGCGGCCCAGGCTGCCCTGGCCCAGGCCTATCCCGACAAGCCCCTGACCCTGGTCGTGCCCTTTGCCGCCGGCAGCGGCACGGACTCGGTGGCGCGTGCCGTGGCTGCCGGGCTGTCGGCGCGGCTCAAGCAGCCGGTGATCGTGGACAACAAGCCCGGCGCCAATGCCCAGATTGCGGCGCAGTTCGTCGCCAAGGCCAAGGGTGACGGCTACACGCTGTTCATGACCACCAACACCTC
>JAFEES010000090.1 GCA_018240995.1 Pseudomonadota bacterium
GGCCAACCCGGCGCTGTACAAGAGCCTGAAGTACGACCCGATCAAGGACTTCACGCCCGTGGCGCGCGTGGGCGAGCTGCCGTTTGCGCTGGCCGTGCACCCCGCCGTGCCGGCCAAGACCCTGGCCGAGCTGCTGGACTACGCGCGCGCCAACCCGGGCAAGCTGAGCTATGCCACGCCCAACAGCACCTCGCTGGTGGCCATGGAGAGCATCAAGCACATCGCCAAGATCGACGTGGTGGGCATTCCCTACAAGTCCAGCCCCCAGGCCATGACCGACCTGGTGGGCGGCCAGGTACAGATCTACGTGGCCGACCTGGGCTCGGGCATGAGCATGCTCAAGACCGACAAGGTGCGCGCGCTGGGCGTCACCACGGCCCAGCCCACGCCCATGCTGGCGGGCGTGCCGCCCATTGGGCAGACGGTGAAGGGGTTCGACCTGACCTCTTGGAACGGCATCTTCGGCCCCGCCGGCCTGCCGCCGGCCGTGCTGGCCCGACTGAACACCGAGCTGCAGGCCGTACTGGCCGACAAGGACTTGCAGGACAAGCTGGCGCAGATCGGCTTCCAGGTCTGGCCCACGAAGACGCCCGAAGAGTTCGCGCAGTACGTGGCCCAGCAACTGACGCACTGGCGCACGCTGATCCAGCAGGCAGGCATTCAACCCGAATAGTGCGACAACCCCCTGTGCGGCTGCGCCGCTTCCCCCTTCTCTCACGCTTCGCGTGGGGAGGGGGACGCCACCAGTGCGGCGGGGCGGCCCTTGCACGGTGGCCCTCGCCTGGGCCGCGCCAGTTTCATCGGTCGCGGACAGTGCGCAACCTAATGGAAAAGGAACCCATATGACCAAACCTAGCTACCTGGTACGCGCCGCCAATGTGCCCAGCTACCAACCCGCCAACCACGAGCACACCTTCAACCAGCGCCTGATTTGCCCCGAGACGGTGGGCGCCAAGCAGATGGAGGTGCTGCTGGGCACGCTGCACAAGGGCGGCGGCGCCCTGCCCCACGCCCACCCGGGCATAGAGCAGGCCTGCTACCTGCTGGAGGGCCAGGCCCGCGCTTCCGTCGAGGGCGAGGCCTTCGACATGCTGCCGGGCGACATGTGCTTCTTCCCGGCCGACCGCATGCACACCTTCACCGTCACCAGCGACACACCCGTGAAGCTGCTGGTGATCTACAGCCCGCCCTACGGCGAAAACCCCGACAAGGTAATCCGGCCATGAACTTCGCCCTCACCCCCGAACAGGAACAGATACAGGCCGCCATAGAGCGCGCCTGCGCCCCGTTTGACGCCGACTATTGGCTGAAGAAAGACCAGGAGGGCGGCTTTCCGCACGACTTCCACCAGGCGCTGGCCGAGTCGGGCTGGCTGGGCATCGCCATGCCCGAGGAATACGGCGGCGCGGGCCTTGGCATCAGCGAGGCCGCGCTGATGATGCACACCATCTCCGCCACGGGCGCCGGCCTGTCGGGCGCGTCTGCCGTGCACATGAACATCTTCGGCCTGCACCCGGTGGTGGTCTTCGGCACCGATGAGCAAAAAAAGCGCTGGCTGCCGCCGCTGATCGAGGGCCGCGACAAGGCCTGCTTTGGCGTGACCGAGCCCAACACCGGGCTGAACACGCTCAAGCTGCAGACCCGCGCCGTGCGCCAGGGTGACCACTACGTGGTGCATGGGCAGAAGGTCTACATCTCCACCGCCCAGGTGGCCAACAAGATCCTGCTGCTGACACGCACCACGCCGGTGGAGCAGGCGCGCGGCACCGAGGGCCTGACGCTGTTCTACACCGACCTGGATCGCAGCAAGATCGAGGTACATGAAATCGCCAAGCTGGGCCGCGCCTGCGTGGACACCAACCAGCTCTTCATCGACGGCCTGCGCATCCCCGTGGAGGACCGGGTGGGCGAGGAGGGCAAGGGCTTTTCCTACATCCTGCACGGCATGAACCCCGAGCGCATCCTGATCGCCGCCGAGGCCGTCGGCCTGGGCCGCGCGGCCCTGGCGCGCGCGGCCGGCTACGCCGCCGAGCGCGAGGTCTTCGGCCGCCCCATCGGCAAGAACCAGGCCATACAGCACCCGCTGGCCGAGGCCTGGATGGACCTGGAGGCCGCGCACCTGATGGTGCAAAAGGCCGCCTCGCTGTACGACCAGGGCAAGAACTGCGCCGCCGAGGCCAACGCCGCCAAGTACCTGGGCGCCGAGGCCGGCTACCGCGCCTGCGAGCGCGCCATCTTCACGCATGGCGGCATGGGCTACGCCAAGGAATACCACGTCGAGCGCTATATGCGCGAGTCCTGGATCCCGCGCCTGGCGCCGGTGAGCCCGCAGCTGATCATGTGCTTCATTGCCGAGAAGGTGCTGGGGCTGCCCAAGTCGTACTAAGGTGCATCATGCCGGCATGAAACTGCACCAGCTGCGCTACTTCGCCGTGCTGGCCGAGGAGCTGCACTTCGGCCGCGCGGCCGAGCGCCTGGCGATCACGCAGCCGCCGCTGTCCTCGGGCATCAAGGCGCTGGAGGAAGAACTGGGCGTGCGCCTGTTCGAACGCAGCAGCAAGCATGTGGCGCTGACCGCCGCCGGCCAGGCCTACCTGGCCGAGGTGCGCGTGGTGCTGGATCGCGTGGCCAGCGCCGCCGAGACGGCGCGCGCCGTGGCCGCCGGCCTGCAGGGGCGGCTGGAGATCGGCTTCACAGGATCCATGGTGTATCGCGACATGCCGCACATCGTGCGTGCCTTCGGGGCCAGCGCGCCGGGCATAGAGGTGAACCTGCGCGAGCTGTCGTCGGCCGAGCAGATCGACGCGTTGCTGCACCGCCAGTTGCATGCCGGCTTCATCAACGCCGCCACCATGCCACCGCGCCTGGTCTGCAGGCCGCTGGCGGCCGATCATTTCGTGTGCTGCCTGCCCGAGGGGCATGCGCTGGCGCACCAGGCCAGCGTCGCGCTGGACGCGCTGGCGCAGGAGAGCTTTGTAATGTTCGCGCGCGACGTGGCGCCGGCCAATCACGACAACGTCATCGCCCTGCTGCAGCGCGCCGACATACACCCGCGCACGCGCCACGCGGCCAGGCAATGGCTCACGGTGGTCTCGCTGGTGGCGCTGGGCATGGGTGTGGCGCTGGTGCCGGCTTCGCTGGCGCAGGCAGGGGTGCAGGGCGTGCGCTTCGTGCCCATCGCGGGCCTGCACCACCCGACGGTGGGCGTGCTAGCCTGGCATGAGGAGGCCGACAATCCCGCGCTGCGGGTCTTTCTGGACTGCGCGGCGCCCTTCCTACAATCGGGCGCATGACCCTGCCCCACTACACCCGCGCCCAGGCCCTGCCCGCCATCCTCGAACAACGCATCGCCATCCTCGACGGTGCCATGGGCACCATGATCCAGCGCTTCAAGCTGACCGAGGCTCAGTACCGCGGCGCGCGCTTCGCGGACTTTGCCCGCGATGTGAAGGGCAACAACGAGTTGCTGAGTCTGACGCGCCCGGATGTGATACGCGACATCCATGAGGGCTACCTGGCCGCCGGCGCCGACCTGATCGAGACCAACACCTTTGGCGCGACCTCGATAGCGCAGGACGACTACGGCATGGGCGATCTGGCCTACGAGATGAACCTGGAAAGCGCGAAGCTGGCGCGCGCCGCCTGCGACAAATTTCAATCGCCGGACAAGCCCCGCTTCGTCTGCGGCGCGCTCGGCCCCACGCCCAAGACGGCCAGCATCAGCCCCGACGTGAACGACCCCGGCGCGCGCAACATCACCTTCGAGCAGCTGCGCGCGGCCTACCTGGAGCAGACGCTGGCGCTGATAGCAGGCGGCGCCGATGTGATCCTGGTCGAGACCATCTTCGACACGCTGAACGCCAAGGCCGCGCTGTTCGCCGTTCATGAAGCCTTCGAGCAAACGGGCGAGTGCCTGCCCATCATGATCAGCGGCACCGTCACCGACGCCTCGGGCCGCATCCTCTCGGGCCAGACGGTGACGGCCTTCTGGCACAGCGTGCGCCACGCGCACCCGCTGTCCATCGGCCTGAACTGCGCCCTGGGCGCGGCGCTGATGCGCCCCTACATCCAGGAGCTGGCCAAGGCCGCGCCGGACACCTTCATCAGCTGCTACCCCAACGCCGGCCTGCCCAACCCCATGAGCGACACCGGCTTCGACGAGACGCCCGAGGTCACCAGCCGCCTGGTGCATGAATTTGCCGCCGAGGGCCTGGTGAACATCGTCGGCGGCTGCTGCGGCACCACGCCCGACCATATCGGCGCCATCGCCCGCGCCGTGGCGCCGGTGGGCACGCGCCGGCTGTTCCAGCTCGCCTGAGGCGGCCGCCGCCTCCACAAACCGCACACAAAGGCGCAACGGCCCCGCAAGATTGCGGCGCCACACTGGCGGGCTGCATATCCGGAGCCCCTTTGCTGTGATCAACCACGCCCAACTGCTGGCCGACGAAGCCCAATACTGCTCGTTCGGCGACACCGTCCACTACGTCAATCCCCCCAAGATCTTCACCGGCTGCGAGGGCAGCTACATGTACGACGACGCGGGCACGCCGTACCTGGACTTGCAGATGTGGTACTCGGCCGTGAACTTCGGCTACAAGAACAAACGACTTGAGCAAAAGATGATCGAGCAGCTGCAAACGCTGCCCCAGGTCGCCAGCCAGTACCTGCACCCGACCAAGATAGAGCTGGCCAAGTTCATCGCCCAGGACGCCGAGAAGAAATGGGGCCACAAGGGCCGCGTGCACTTCAACGTGGGCGGCGCCCAGGCCATAGAGGATTCGCTCAAGGTAGTGCGCAACGCCAGCGGCGGCAAGAGCCTGATGTTCGCCTTCGAGGGCGGCTACCACGGGCGCACGCTGGGCGCGTCCAGCATCACCAGCAGCTACCGCTACCGCCGCCGCTTTGGGCATTTTGGCGACCGCGCGCAGTTCATTCCCTTCCCCTACCCCTTCCGCCGCCCCAAGGGCATGACGGCCGAGGAGTATTCGGACCAGATCGTGCGCGAGTTCGAGCGCAAGTTCGAGAACGAATACCACGCCATCTGGGATCCCAAGACGAACCAATGCGAGTACGCGGCCTTCTATGTCGAGCCCATCCAGGGCACGGGCGGCTATGTGGTGCCGCCGGCCAACTTCTTCCGTGGCTTGAAGAAGGTGCTGGACGAGCACGGCATCCTGATGGTGATCGATGAGATCCAGATGGGTTTCTGGCGCACCGGTACGCTGTGGTCGGTGGAGAACTTCGGCGTGAACCCCGACGTGCTGGTCTTCGCCAAGGCGCTGACGAATGGCCTGAACGCGCTGTCGGGCCTGTGGGCGCGCGAGGAGCTGATCAACCCCACCATCTTCCCGCCCGGCTCCACGCACTCCACCTTTGCCTCTAACCCGCTGGGCACGGCCCTGGGCCTGGAGGTGATGAAGATGACGCACGAGGTGGACTTCGGCCGCCAGGTGCGCGAATCGGGCGCCTACTTCCTTGAAGGCCTCAAGGACCTGCAAAAGCGCCACCAGGAAATCGGCGACGTGGACGGCCTGGGCCTGGCGCTGCGCGCCGAGATCTGCGAGGGCGACGGCTTCACGCCCAACAAGGCGCTGCTGGACAAGATGGTGGACATTGGCCTGGAGGGTGGCCTGGATTACCAGGGCAGCAAGCGCGGCCTGGTGCTGGACGTGGGCGGCTACTACAAGAACGTGATCACCTTCGCGCCCTCGCTGATGATCACGCGCCCCGAGATCGACGAGGCCATGGTGCTGCTGGATCAGCTGCTGACCCGCGCCAAGGCCGCCTGAATGGCGTGATGGCGGCGGACAAGCTGCGCAACCAGCTCGAACCCGACGGCCTGCTGCGCCAGTTCGCGGCCCATCCGCCCGAGGGCTTTGCACTGCTGCAGGGCTGGCCGGCGCCGGCCTTCACGGCGCCGTTCGACCTGCTCACCACGGCGGACGACGCGCTCAAGGCGCGTCTTTTGTCATGGCCGGGCGGGGCGTGGCTGTCGCGGCGCCTGCGCCTTGCGACCGATTTCGTCGGCACCACCGTCAGCGAATACGCCGTGCTGCCGCGCGGCCCGGATGCCGCCGCCCAGGCCGCCGCACTGCGCGCCTGTGCGGGCCGGCGCATGCTGACCATCGTCAAGGACCTGCCGCAGGACTCGCCGCTGCTGCCGGCCGATGACAACCAGCATGCGCACGACCTGGCCCAGGCCCTTGAGGCCTGCGGCTTTGTGCTGCTCGAAGGCCAGGCCCTGGCCTATGTGCCCATGGACTTTTCCAGCCTCGACGAGTACCTGGCGCGGCTGTCCAAGAGCCGGCGCAGCAACCTGCGGCGCAAGCTCAAGAGCCGGGCGCAGCTGCATATCGAACGCATTCCCACGGGCGCGGCCTTTGCCGACGACGCGCGCGTGGATGCCTACTACGCGCTGTTCGAGGCCGTCTACGCGCAAAGCGAGATCCACTTCGACAAGCTCACGCGCGGCTTCTTCGCCGGCCTGCTGCGGGACGCGGACAATGGCGGCATGGTCTTCGAATACCGCGATGCGGCCAGCGGCGCGCTGCTGGGCTGGAACCTGTGCTTCGAGCACGGGGGCCGGCTCATCGACAAGTACATAGGCCTGGCCTACCCGGCGGCGCGCGCGGCCAACCTGTACTTCGTCAGCTGGATGGTGAACCTGGAATATGCGCTGGAGCGGGGCCTGACGCACTACGTGGCCGGCTGGACCGACCCTGACGTCAAGGCCCAGCTGGGCGCGCGCTTCACGTTCACGCGCCATGCGGTGTTCATACGCAACCCGCTGCTGCGCGCCCTGGGCCGGCGCTTTGCCGGGCATTTCGAAAGCGATCGCCAATGGAGCGAGCAGGGCTGAGCGCGCAGCGCCCGCTGGTGCTGGATGTGGATGGCTCGGTAGGCGCGCTGCCGGGCGAGCTGCGCCTGCCGCTGCAGCACTGGCAGGAGGCGGTGCGCTTTGGCTGCGGCCTGGCCCGTTTCGCGCGCTTTCGCGCCGCCATGGAGGCGGCCCTGCCGCGCCAGCACGGCACGGTGCTGATGGGCAGCGGCGATTTCCATCACCTGTCGTGGCCGCTGATAGAGCGCTGCATCGCGCAGCAGGGCTACGCGCCAGACCGCCCGCTGCGCGTGCTGGTGCTGGACAACCACCCGGACAACATGCGCTTTCCCTGGGGCGTGCACTGCGGCTCCTGGGTGCGGCGCGTGGCGCTGCACCCGGCGGTCAGCCATGTGCATGTGGCCGGCATCACCTCGGGCGACATAGGCCGGGCCCATGCCTGGGAGAACTATCTCGCGCCGCTGCGCGCCGGCAGGCTGAGCTACTGGAGCGCCGGCGTCGATACCGGCTGGGCGCGCCGCGTGGGCGCGGCACCGGCCTTTCGCGCCTTTGACAGCGTGGCGCAGCTCACGGGCGCGCTGGCCGCCATGCTGCGTGCGCAGCCCCAGCCCACCTATCTCAGCATAGACAAGGACGTGTTCGCGCCCGAGGTGGTGCGCACCAACTGGGACCAGGGCCGCATGCGCGAGGACGAGGCCATGGACATCATCGCGGCCCTGCACGGTCAGATCGTCGGCAGCGACATCACCGGCGATGTATCGTCCTGGCGCTACGCCACCTGGTGGAAGCGGCTGCTGTCCGCCGGCGACGGGCAGGACACGCAGATACAGGCCGCCACGCTGGCCGACTGGCAGGGCGGCCAGCACGCGCTGAACCTGCGGCTGGTGGAGCATATAGAACAAGGGGGACAGCCATGATCGACCTATTGCTGGAGCGCCTGGTGCGCCGCGCCTTCACCCCGCTGGTGCGACGCGGCCAGCTGGAGGTGGTGCTGCCCGCGGGCCGCGTGCTGCGCTTTGGCGACGACGGCGAGCCCCAGGCCCGCATACGCCTTGCCGACCGGCGCGCGCTGCTGGCGCTGCTGCGCGACCCGGACCTGAACTTCGGCGAGATGTTCATGCAGGAGCGCCTGATCGTGGAGCTGGGCACGGTCTACGACGTGCTGGAGCTGGTGCTGCGCGACGCGCGCGATGCGCCCGTGCCGGCCAGCGTGCGCCTGCTGGACGCCTGGCGCATGCGCCTGCGCGGGCTGTTGCAGAACAACCTGCCAGTCAAGTCACGCGCCAACGTGGCCCACCACTACGATCTGGACGACAGGCTGTACCAGCTGTTCCTGGACGCTGAGCGGCAATATTCCTGCGCCTATTTCGAGCGCGGCAACGAGACGCTGGAGCAGGCGCAGGCCGCCAAGATGCGTCACATCGCGGCCAAGTTGCTGGTGGAGCCCGGCCAGCGCGTGCTCGACATAGGCTGCGGCTGGGGCGGGCTGTCGCGCTACCTGGTGGAGGTGGCCGGCGCCGGCCAGGTGACCGGCATCACGCTATCGCCCGAGCAGCTGGGCGTGGCGCGTGAACGCGCCGCCCTGTCGCCGCGCGGCGAGCGGCTGGAGTACCGGCTGGAGGACTACCGCGACACACGCGGCCCGTTCGACCGCATCGTCTCGGTGGGCATGTTCGAGCATGTGGGCACGCGTTTTCACGACGTGTTCTTTCGCCAATGCCGCCAGCTGCTGGCCGAGGACGGCGTGATGCTCCTGCACTTCATAGGCAACAGCGACGTACCCGACTTCAACAACCCCTGGATAGAGCGCTACATCTTCCCCGGCGGCCATATCCCGTCCATGTCGGAATTCACCCCGGCGATAGAGCGCGCCGGCCTGGTGATCTGCGACATCGAGGTGCTGCGCCTGCACTACGCGCAGACCCTGCGCATCTGGCGCGAGCGCTTCCTGCTGCAACGCGCCAAGGCCGCGGCCTTGTACGACGAGCGCTTTTGCCGCATGTGGGAGTTCTACCTGTCGATGTCGGAGACGGCCTTCCGCTACCAGGACATCGCCATCTTCCAGGTACAGCTGGCGCGCCGCCAGGAGGCCGTGCCGCTGACGCGCGACTACATCACCGAGCGCCGCGCGGCGCTGCGCAAGCGGGAGTTGTTGCGCTCCTGAAAAAGGAGCTTTTCAGGCTTGCTGCTCCCTGGTATTGCTGGACAAAACCCTGACTATGAACATGCTGCGCAGCCCCTCACCCCTCCCCAAAGGGCATGGGTATCTACAAATCTTTTTAGCAGCTCACAACGCTTGATTGACGCGGGTTTTACTCCCTCTCCCCTCGCGGGAGAGGGTTGGGGAGAGGGGGCAGGCAAGGCTTTGCT
>JAFEES010000091.1 GCA_018240995.1 Pseudomonadota bacterium
GGGGCAGGCTGCCTGCCTGGCCTTGGCGCAGGTTTTGCGCCACGCCGGCGCGGGCGCGCAGTTCGTCGAGCTGTACGCGCAGGGGCGCGGCCTGGGGGTCGATGCTGCTGACATGCTGCAGGGCGCGCACCACGGCTTGGCGCTTGAGCACCAGGGGCATGAGCGCCGGCGTGGCCAGGGCGGCAAGAATGAGCAGCAGGCCGGCGATGGCGGCGCCGTCGATCCAGCGCTGGCGCCGCTGCATGGCCAGCAGGCCCGGGCCATGCACAGGGTGGGCGCGGCCCAGGCGTTCCAGGTACACTGGGGCATTTTCCGCCAGGCCTTGGCGCTGGCGGGCTTCTTGCTGGCTGCTGGCGCGGCAGATGCCCCAGTCCACGGCCCAACCGCCGCCGGCCTGGGCCGTGGCCTGCCATGCGGTCATGATGTCTTGCACCGGCAGGGGCGAGACGCGCCACATGGCTTCCTGCACGGCCTGGCCCAGGGCGGCGCGCGGCATCGCGGGCAGCTGCAGACTGCCCCACAGGCACTCTGTCTCGGGCACGAGCAGGCCGGCGGCCTTGCCCGGGCGCGCCTGGGGGCGCAGCCGGGTGCCGGCGAGCGCCCAGCTGCCGCCCTGCGCGCCGGCCAGGGTCAGGCCCGGCGCGGGCCAGGCGCCGCGCTCGACAAGCAGGCGCCGCAGGTCGCCAAAGCCCCAGGCGAGCCTGTCCCACCAGAGGTGCAGGCTGCGTTGTAGCTGCGCCTTGTCTGTCATGGGTTCATTTCCTGTTGCGGCGTTTGCATACGGCGTGTGGGCTCGAGTGAGAGGGTTGTCCAGGGGGTCAGGGTGTCGGGGCGTTCGCTCAGGTCTACCCAGGCTTCGCGCTGCCACCAACGCCCATCCTGGGTGCGCACCGATGCGCGCAGCTTGAGGGCGCCCCCGCCGCCGCCGGCGTCGGGGGAAAAAAAGTTGGCGGCGACTCCGGTGAGCAGGTCTGCCCGCCCTTCCAGGGGAGTGGAGTGAATGCGCGCACCCAGTCCGGGCTGGCCGGTGAGCTTGTCTATCAGCGCTGGCGGCGCCGCATCGACGGCGATGCGAGCCTTCCCGTTGATACCCAAATAGGGCGAAATTATCCCATACAGCTGGGGCGTCATGCCGAGCACCATTTGCAGCTCGGACAGGTCGTCCACGGGCGCGTTACGCGGCATAACGATGCGGCCCGCGGCGCGGTACTGCGGGGCCTCGGCGCCGCCGGCGCCGCTCGGGGCGTCGTCAGGGTCGATAAAGTCCTTGATGCGCGAGGCCATGATGTTGGCCTCGCCCGGGGGCAGTCCGCCGATTTTCTCCAGCACGGCTTCAAGCAGCTGCTCGGTGGCGACATTGACGTCCACCAGGCCGGCTGCGGGAATGATTTCCAGCCGCGCCGCGGCGTCGCCCATGGGCATGCGCCATTCGCGGTAGCGCCCGGGGGCACCGCGGTCGACCATCAGGCGCTGGGCGCCAAGCTCGAGCGCGGCGTCGAGCATCTGTTCGGCGCGCATGCGCTCGAGCTCGACCCCCACGCGCCGGGTTTGCAGGCGCATGCCCTGGGCGCTGGCCAGCACCACCAGCGACAGCGCCGCCACCAGCCACAGCACGAGCACCAGCGCCGCGCCGCGGTTGTGTTGTTGGCTACGGCCCATCATCGCGCCCTCGCCAAGGCAAAGACCAGCGGAGGCCAATCGCCCTGCGCGTCCGCCAGCTCCAGCTTGACCCGGGACGGGTAGAAACCGGTGGCGTTGTCCCACTGCTGCACCCATTGGCCGGTTCTGCCGTCCTGGTAATGCCATTGCAGGGTGCGCAGGTCGCGCAGCAGCACGGCCTTTTCGGCCTGATTCCAGTCGAGCTGCATCAGCGCGCCGGTATAGGGCAGCACTTCCATGGACAGATCGACGCTGCCGTCGTCGTGGCGCAATGGGGTGGCGCGGAACACGTACAGGCCGCCGGACTCACCGCGCTCGGGCAGCGGTGCCACCCACATGGCACCGGCCGCATTGCCGCTGAAAAAAGAGACGAAGCTGCCGTTGACCTGCAGGCTGAGCTGGCGCAGCGTGTCCATCTTGCGGCCCAGCCATTGGCTGGTGACGAGCATGCGCTCGGCACGGTCGATGAGGCGCTGGTTGCGCTCCTCGGTGCGGCCGATGACGCCAAAACCGGCGAATACCAGGGCCACCACGGCGGTGGTGATGGCCAGCGCGATGAGTAGCTCCAGCAGCGTGAAGCCGGCCTGGCTGGGGCGCGGGCGGCGCTTCATGGCGCGGCTCATGGCACGCTCCGGTAGGGTTTCCAAGTGTTCCAGGTGAGCACGCTGCGGCCGTCGCGGCTGACCTCCACCCGCACCGCGGCAGCCTGCAGGGGCGGCATGGGGTCATGCCCCTGCTCCACGACAGCGATCTGCGTGGGCGCGGCCTGTATCGACCAGCGCCAGCCGCCGGTCTCGCCCGTGGGTTGCTTGAGCAGGTCTTCGGCAAAGGTGGCCGATGCCAGCACCGACCGGGCCAGCAGGGCGGCCTGTACACGGGAGTCCACGTCCACAGCGGTCTTGGTGCTTTGGCCCACGGTTTTGTATAGCGCCGCAAAGGCTATGGAGGCGATGGCCATGGCCACGAGTGCCTCCAGCAGGCTGAAGCCGCGCACGCGGCGGGCCGGGGTACGTGCTGCCGTCATGATGCCGGCGCCTGCTCCACGGTGCCGAGCAGCCAGTTGACGCGAAACGCCGTGCCCTTGCCGGCCCGCGAGACGATGAACGGCCCGCCACGCGCGCCGCCATCGGCGTTGAAGACAAAGATGACCTGCCCCGCCTGTCCCGGTTGCTGCGTCTGCACGGCATCAAAGCTCACGTCCAGGCCATCCGGCAGGCGCACGGGGTACTGACCGTCTATGGTCAGCCGCCGCTCCTGCGACTCGTAGCCGACGCTGACGCTGCGCCCTTCCTGCACGCCCAGCGAGCGCGCCTGGCCGAGCTGGCTGGCCACTTCGCGTACCGCCTGATGGTATTGGGCGCGCGCCATAAACGATTGCGCACTGCCGCCGACGATGCTCACGGCAACGGCTGCCAGCACCAGCACCACCAACAGCTCGATCAGGGTGAAGCCTGCCGACCTGGCACGATGGCCGGGCAAGCCATGATTCATGGGGCTGGCGAACATGAAGATTGCGGCGCCACGTGCACATGCCGCCGGTCATCCCGGCGTTGGCCAGGATCCGGTGGCACGACTTGGCAAATGAGTGGCGCGGGCGCGGTCAGTTGTAGATGTCAGCGTTATCACCGTCGCCGCCGGGCTTGCCGTCGGCGCCCAGGGAGAAGACGTCGGGCGAACCATGGCGGCCCGGGTTTTTGTACTGGTAGGCGCCGCCCCAGGGGTCGACCGGCAGGCCCTTCTTGAGGTAGGGGCCGTTCCAGCCGGGGGCCGTGGCGGGGCGCTCGACCAGGCCGCGCAGGCCCTCGGCATCGTTGGGGTAACGGCCTACGTCGAGCTTGAACAAATCCAGGCTTTGCTCGATCTCGCCGATCTGCACGCGTGCCGTCTTGACCTTGGCGCCGCCGAGCTGGTCGAGCACCTTGGGGCCGACCAGGCCGGCCAGCAGGGTGAGGATGACCAGCACCACCAGCAGTTCGATGAGGGTGAAGCCACGCGCACGACGTGCCTTGGCTGCCGTGGCGGCAAAGCGGGGCATTTGCAGGGAATGCATAGGGTTCTTCCTTGAAACCGGGTTTTTAGATGGTGTCGTTGATGGACAGCACGCCGCCCAAAATGGCGACGATGATAAAAGCGACCATGACGCCGAGCACGATGATGATGAGCGGCTCCATGGTGGCCAGCACGCGGCCCATGGTGCGGCGGCCCTCATCCTCGTAGCGATCCGCCAGGCCGAGCAGGGTGGCGTCGAGCTGGCCGGTTTCCTCGGCCACGCGGATCAGCTGCGGGGTGCTGGTCTTGGCGAAGTATTGCGAGGTGAAGCCCGAGGACAGGCGTTTGCCGGCCTTCACCACCGCCACCAGGGGTTCCATGTCGTGGCGCAGGGCGGTGTTGGTCAGGGTGTCCACGGAGATGCGCAGCGCATCGAGCATGGGCACGCCGCGCTGCAGCAGCACACCAAAGGTGCGAAAGTAAATGGCAAATTGTAGCTGGGTGAGCACCTTGCCCATCAGCGGTATGGCCAGCGCTGCGGCGTCGAGCCGCTTGCGCCCGCCTTGCGTGGCCGCCCAGCGCGAGACGAGCAGCATGAGGGTGGCCAGCGCGGCCAGCAAGGCCATCCAGTTGCCGCGCAAAAAATCGCTGGTGTGGATCACGACCTGGGTCGAATACGGCAGCGCGTCGCCCATGGAGTCGAAGATTTCGCGGAACTGCGGCACCACGAAGGCCAGCAGCAGCACCACGGACAGCACGGCCACCACCAGCAGTATGACCGGGTAGGTCATGGAGGAGATGATGTAGTTGCGCAGCTTGTCCTCGGCCTCCAGCTGGGTGGTGAGCTCCTTGAGGATGACGTGCAGCGAGCCGGATGTCTCGCCGGCGCGGATCAGCACCAGGTATTGGCGCCCCAGATCGCGCTCGAAGGGCAACAGCGACTGGTACAGCGACTTGCCGCCGCGCACGCCCTCCTGCACCTTGGCAATAAAGACTTGCAGGCGCTCGGTGTTGGCGGTGTCCTTGAGCATGGCCAGCGCCTTGTCCAGCGGCATGTTGCCCTGCTTCAGGTGCGCCATCTCGCGGCTGAACAGCAGCACGTCGCTGCGCTTGAGCCTGAGCGCCTTGCCCGTGGCGGCGCCCTGCGCCAGCGCCCCATCGGCGGCGGCGATGCGCACCGGCGTGATGCCCTGGCCGAGCAGGCGCAGGCGCGCCGCCTGCTCATCGGGCGCGCGTATGCTGCCCTGGCAGGGCTTGCCGTCGGGCGTGGTGCCGGCGTATTGGAATTCAGTCATTTTGACGGGCCACGCGCAGTATTTCCTCTGCCGTCGTCAGGCCTTGAAAGACCTTGGTTGCGCCATCGTGCAGCAAGTTCCCGCCGACATAGGCGTCGCTAGTGCCGGCGACGGCCGTGCCCTTGTCCAGCACGGCCTTTTTCACCTCGTCGGTGAGCAGCAGCAGTTCGTGGATCGCCACGCGTCCCTGGTAGCCGGTGTTGCGGCAGTGGGGGCAGCCCACGGGCTTGTAAAGCGTGTAACCGTCTTGCGGCACAGCGCCCAGCGAGGCAGCGGACAGGCGCACTTGATCCGGCGCCATGGGGGCCTTGCATTCGCGGCACAGCTGGCGCACCAGGCGCTGGGCCAGCACGCCGACGACGGAGGCGGTGATGAGGTAGGGCTCCACCCCCATGTTGATCAGGCGCACGATGGCGCCCATGGCGCTGTTGGTGTGCAGGGTGGACAGCACCAGGTGGCCGGTGAGCGCGGCCTGGACGGCGATCTCGGCGGTTTCGCCGTCGCGCATTTCGCCGATCATGATCACGTCCGGGTCCTGGCGCAGGAAGGAGCGCAGCACCTTGGCAAACGTCAGGCCGATCTGCGGCTGCACCTGCACCTGGTTGAGCCATTGCAGCCGGTATTCCACCGGGTCTTCCACGGTGAGGATCTTGAGGTTCTGGCCTTCGAGCTCCTGCATGGACGCGTACAGCGTGGTGGACTTGCCCGAGCCCGTGGGCCCGGTGACCAGGAAAATGCCATGCGGCACGGCCAGCAGGCTGCGCATCGCGGCCAGCGTGGGCGGCGTGAAGTGCAGGCTTTCCAGCGACAGCAGGTCGAAGTTCTTTTCCAACAGGCGCAGCACCACCGACTCGCCGAAGGCCGTGGGCACGGTGGAGACGCGCACATCCATTTCCTTGCCATGCACGCGAATCTTGGTGCGGCCGTCCTGGGGCAGGCGGCGCTCGGCGATGTCCAGCTGCGACAGGATCTTGATGCGCGAGACCACGGCCGGCGCGTCCTTGTTGTCGATGTCGTCGATGGGGAAGATCTCGCCATCGACGCGTATGCGCACCACGGACTTGTCCTCGTAGGACTCGATATGGATGTCGGAGGCCTTGGCGGTCACGGCCTGCGCCAGGATCTGGTTGACGCGCTGGATGATGGGCGCCTCGGAGGCCATGTCGCGCAGGTGCTCGATGAACTCGGAGGCCTCGAAGGCCGCGCCCTCGCCCTGCTCGTCCTGCGCCTCGTCCTGCAGGTACCAGTCGCCCAGGCGGGCGGCGATTTCGGACTGCAGGCCGAAGCTCAGCTCGGGCAGCGTGCCAAAACTCAGGCGCAGCGCGGCGTGCAGCGCGGCATCCAGCGGGTCGGCGGCAACGAAGCCGGGCGCCGGACTGCCCCGCAGGGCGTCGCCCAGGGGCAGGAGATGGTTGGCCAGCAAAAAGCTGGTGTTCAGGCACTCGGTCTCGGGCCGATCCTGGGGGAAGGCGTCTTGGCGCACCAGGGGCAGGCCGGCCTGGCGCGCCAGGGCGGCGTAGACGTCGAGCTCGGACACCAGGCCCAGGCTGATGAGCAAGGCCCCGAGGCGCCCGCCCATGGAGCGCTGGACTTCCAGCGCGCGTTCCAGGTCGCTGCGCGAGAGCTTGTGCACGGCAAGCAGGAGTTCGCCCAGTCTTTGCCGGGGTTCCTGCAGCTTGATGTTGTCATTGTTCATGGGATATTTACCTACTGCCCGGGCGCACCAATGGCCCGGAGCGCCCCAGGCAACCGTGCCAGAGCCCGCGCAACCACATCCTTAAGTATTGCCAGCGCCCGGGCACCAGGGTGGAAAACACGAGGAAGCGCTTGAATTGGCGATAGGCCATATGGGTCTTGGAGACCTGCCCTATCTTGCTGGAGCGCAGCATGAGCACCAAATTGCGCGCCTGATAGTAATGCCGCCAGGGCGCGTGGCGGGGGATTTCGTGCCCCAGCACGCGCACCACCTGGTCGCCCAGGGTGTGCTCCAGCAGGGCCGCGCACACGCCGTAGATGCGCCAACCGAGACCGCGGGCGCGCAGGCACCATTCGGTGTCCACCCAGTCGATGAAAAAATCTTCGCGCATGCCGCCCACGGCCTGCAACGCGGGCGCGGGGATCAGGCAGCCGGAGGCGATGACGTGGTCTACCTCCCAGACCTGGCTGGCATCGGCGCAGGGCAGCCAGCGCAGGCGGCCTTTGGCGACCATGCTGAACGGCGTGCGCTCGGCCTGGCGCCGGGGGTCGACATGGCAGGCGCCCACGGCCGCGGCCTGGGGGCGTGCGGCCAGCGCCGCCAGCAGCTGCTGCACCATGCCGGGCGCGGGCAGGCTGTCGTCGTCCATCAACAGCACATGGCTGGCGCCCAGCGCCAGCGCCTGCTCGATCCCGCGGTTTTGCGCCGCGCCTATGCCCTGGTTGTCGTCCAGCCAGATGGGGTACAGGCGCTCCGTCGGCCAGCGGCCGGCCATGGCGCGCAGCGCGTCGCCGGAGGCGTTGTCCACCCAGACGATGGCACTGACCTGCTGCAGCAACCGATCGAACTGCTGCGCCAGGCGCTGGTGGTCGCTGCGGTAGGACACCACCACGGCGTGGACGCGGGGGGCTTCGCTCATGGCCTTGGGGCTCCCGTGGCGGCAGAGGCGGCAGCGCATTCGGCGAGCATCAGGGCCTGATACTGATCGGTGATTTGCTCCCAACCGTAGTGCCGGGCCACGATGTCGCGCGCGCGCGTGGCCAGCGACTCTTGTTCGGCGGGAGCCAGCGCGCGCACTTGCGCCAGGGCGTCGGCCAGCTGGCGGGCGCTCTGGAAATACCGGGCCGCGTCGCGCGCGACCTCGCGGTTGAAGGGGTTGTCGTGGGCCAGGATGACGTTGCCGCAGGCCAGCGCCTCCAAGAGCGAGGGGTTGGTGCCGCCCACCGAATGGCCGTGCACATGGCAGGCTGCGCCCAGGCGCAAGGCGGTCAACTGGGCTGCGTCATAGACACCGCCGATGAGGCGCACCCTGTCCCCGGCCAGCGCCAGCAATCGCTTTTGGTAGGGCGTGACGGGCCGCACGTCGCCCACGACCACCAGGGGCCAGTCGCCGCCCCACAGGGCATGGCCCTCCACGATCTCCAGCACATGGTTCTCGGGCTCGGGCCGGGCCACCACCAGCACATATTCCCCGGTGCGCAGGCCCCAGGGGGATAGATCCGGCAGTGCCTGCGAAGGCCCCTCGGGCAGGTCGGCCCCGTAGGCGATGAAGCTGCAGGGCACGCCCCGCGGGTACAGGGCGCGATAGCGGTCGGCGATGGCCTGTGCGTCGGCCAGCACCCGGGTGGGCGCCCAGGACGAGACCCATTCCATGGCGCGCAGGTAGGCGCGCGCCACGCGCCCCCATTTGCTGCGCGCCCATTCCAGGCCATCGACGTTGAGCCAGACCTTCTGCCGCCCTACCCTGCGGTTCCACCAGCAGGCCCAGGCGGCGCCATAGCCCAGCATGTACAGTAGGTCGTAGCCCCGGCGCGCATCGCGCAGGCAGCGCCAGTCGTAGCCTATGACCGAGGCCGCGCCCCAGCGCGGGCGCGGTATGTGGCGTATGCGCACGCCCTCAAACCAGGTGTCGGGCAAGCCGGGGCGGTCGGCCTCGGCATAGACGGTGACCTGATGGCCGCGCCGTACCAGGCGCACGGCCAGCTGCTGCGCGAAGGTCTCGAAGCCGCCATAGCCCGCGGGAATGCCGCGCGTGCCCAGCAGCGCCAACTTCAGCACCTGGCCTTGGACGGGCGCGACTGACGACGCCGGGCTCAGGGGCAAAGCTGCGCCTCGGCCAGGCTCTTGCCCGCCTGGTCCTTGGCGGACAGCTGGGGCTGGCCCGGGTAGGGCCAGGCAATGGCCAGCTGCGGGTCATTCCAGGCGATGCAGCGTTCGTGCTGCGGCGCGTAGTAGTCGGTGGTCTTGTACAAAAAGTCCGCCGTGTCGCTGAGTACCACGAAGCCGTGCGCGAAGCCCGGCGGCACCCATAGCTGGTGCTGGTTGTCCTCCGACAGTTCCGCACCCACCCATTGGCCGAAGGTGGGCGAGCCCTGGCGTATGTCCACGGCCACGTCCCACACGGCGCCCCGCGCCACGCGCACCAGCTTGCCCTGGGGCTGCTCGATCTGGTAGTGCAGGCCGCGCAGCACGCCTTTGCTGCTGCGGCTGTGGTTGTCCTGCACGAACTGG
>JAFEES010000092.1 GCA_018240995.1 Pseudomonadota bacterium
GGCCGCGACCCGCGCCCCGACTTCAAGGTGGCGCGCTTCAACGAGGGCGTGGAAGACATCGCCGACCTGAGGGAAGGCATGGTGCTGGAGGGCACGGTAAGCAACGTGGCCCAGTTCGGTGCCTTCGTCGATCTGGGCGTGCACCAGGACGGCCTGGTGCATGTGAGCCAGCTGGCGCACAAGTTTGTGAATGACGCGCGCGAGGTGGTCAAGACCGGCGACATCGTCAAGGTCAAGGTGCTGGAGGTGGACGCGGCAAGAAAGCGCATCAGCCTGACGATGAAGCTGGACGCCGCGCCCGCACGCCGTGACGGCCCGCGCGAGAACCGCTTCGAAGGCGCAGGCCGGGGCTACGCCCAGCCGCAGCGCCGTGCCGCCGACCCCGCGCCGCAAGGCGCCATGGCATCGGCCTTTGCCAAGCTGCAGGGCCGGCGCTGACAGACAGCGCGCCGGGCCGGGTCTGCCCTATGGGCCGGCTTGGCAGCGTTCACGACAATAAAACAGGCCCCGCCCAAGAGCGGGGCCTTTTTCAATAACGCTTACAAAGGAGACAAGGGACTATGACGCAACGCAATCTGCGGGTGGTGGCCGAGGGCCTGACCTATCTGGAGGGCCCGCGCTGGCATGACGGCATGTTGTGGTTCGTGGACTTCTACACCTATGGCGTGTACCGCGTCACGCCCCAGGGCGCGGTGCAGAAAGTGGTGGATGTGCCGCAGCAGCCCTCGGGCCTGGGCTGGCTGCCCGACGGCCGCATGCTGGTCGTGTCCATGAAGGATCGCAAGATCCTGCGCCAGGAGGCAGACGGCCGCCTGGTGCAGCATGCCGACCTGTGGAGCCTGTGCCCGGCCCATGTGAACGACATGGTGGTGGCGCCCAATGGCAACGCCTATGTCGGCAATTTCGGCTTTGACCTGATGGCCGGTGCACCGCACCAGGACACGGGCCTGGTGCTGGTGCGCCCCGACGGCACGGCGCAGGTGGTGGCCGATGGCCTGGCGTTCCCCAACGGCATGGTGGTCACGCCCGATGAAAAGCGCCTCATCGTCAATGAGCTGTTTGGCAATCGCATCTCGCAGTTCGACATCCATGCCGATGGCACGCTCGGGCCGCGGCGCGACTTTGCCAGCTTTGGCGCCCTGGGCAGCGAGCCCGATGTGGGCCAGCGCCTGGAGCGCGCGCAGATCATTCCCGACGGCCTGGCGCTGGACGCCGAAGGCGCCGTGTGGTTTGCCGACACCATCCATTGCCGCGCCGTGCGCATGGCCGAGGGCGGCAAAATTCTGGATGTGGTGGACACCGCGCCCGAGGGTATTTTTGCCGTGGCCCTGGGCGGCGACGATGGCAAGACCCTGTTCCTGTGCGCCGCGCCCGACTGGGACGAAAGCGCGCGCAAGGCGGCACGCCAGGCGCGCATGCTGGCCACCACGGTGTCGGTGGCGCATGCGGGCACGCCTTGAAGGCCGGCGGCGGCGCTGGCTGCCGCCATAATGGCCGTTTCTTTTTGCGTCCCACCTGACCCGTCATGGAGCTACAAGCCTTGCTGGCGCAGCCCATCGTGCTGCCCAGCCTGCCACGCGCGGTGGCGCTGCTGATGAGCGAGCTGGCCCAGGCCGAGCCCAGCCTGCGGCGGCTGAACCAGGTCTTCGGCACCGATCCGGCGCTGGCCGCGCGCCTGCTGCAAGAGGCCAATTCCGAAGTCTTTGGCGCGCCGCAGCAGGTCAGCGGCATCCCCGAGGCGCTGGCCCTGCTGAGCTCGGCGCAGCTGCGCACGCTGGTGCGCTCGGCGCCGCTGGGCGCCTCCTCGCGCTCGGTGCCGGGCGTCAACCTGCAGCTGTTCTGGCGCTACAGCCTGAATACGGCCAAGCTGGCGCGATCCTTTGCCGGGCTGGTGCAGCAAAGCCAGATCGCGGCCTACACCGCCGGGCTGCTGCATGGCGTGGGCGAGCTGGCCCTGCACCTGGCCGACCCCGAACGCATGCAGTCCATCAACAGCCTGATGACGCCGCTGGATCCGCGCCGCGCCAAGCTGGAGCTGCGCCTGCTGGGCTACTGCTACGCCCAGGTCAGCGCCGGCCTGGCGGCGCGCTGGCGGCTGCCCGAGGTGGTGACCGACGCCCTGCGCCACCACCATGCACCGTTCGACAACAACGACTACGAGCCTCTGGCCGGCGTGCTGCACCTGGCCGCCTGGCGCGCCCGCGCGCGTGAGGCCGGCCTGGGTGAGCGCGAACTGGCCGTGTCCTTCCCCGGCAAGGTGGGGGTGACCCTGGGGTTGGACATGGACATGGTGCTGCAGCAAGACCCCATAGACTGGAAGGCGCGCCCCGAAGCCGGGGACTACGTTTGACCGATGCAGGCCATGCGGCGCGGCGCTGCCATCGACTCGCTTAACAACCCAAGCAGGAGACTTGCATGAAACCAAAGCATTCCATCGCCGTGCTGGCGGCAGCCATGGCATGGGCCATGGGCGCGCAGGCGCAATGCCTGAGCGATGGCGACGTGGGCGTGCTCGCCTCGCATTACTCGTCCAGGACGCCGGCGCCCAACTTCCCCGCCTTGACGGATGCCGACGGCGCGTGCACGCGCGCCAAGTTCAACGTGTTGCTGGCATCCAGCCTGGGCAAGGTGGTGGGCTACAAGGCCGGCCTCACCAACCCGGCCGTGCAAAAGCGCTTCAACACCGACAAGCCGGTGTGGGGCAAGCTCTACGAGGGCATGATCCAGCCCAGTGGCAGCACCGTGCCAGCCGCCTTTGGCGCCCGTCCCCTGTACGAGGCCGACATGCTGGTGCGCGTGAAGGACTCCGCCATCCACCAGGCGCGCACGCCCTATGAGGTGCTGCAGCATATCGACCAGGTGATCCCCTTCATCGAGCTGCCCGACCTGGTGGTGCAGGCGCCGCCCCAGCTCAACGGCCCCGGCGTGGCCGCCATCAACGTGGGCGCGCGCCTGGGCGTGGCCGGCCAGCCCATCGCCGTGCCGGTGACGCGCGGCGAGCGCTATGCGCTGCTGGATGCGCTGGAGCGCATGGATGTGCAGCTGACCAACGACAAGGGCGAACTGCTGGCCAGCGGCAAGGGCAGCGACATCCTGGGCCAGCCGCTCAACGCCGTGGTGTGGATCGCCCAGGCGCTGCAGCAGGAGGGCATCACGCTGCAGCCCGGCGATGTGATCAGCCTGGGTTCATTCTCGCCCCTGCTGCCGCCACGCGCGGGCCTGGGCGTCACCGCCACCTATGTCGGCCTGCCCGGCGCCCAGCCGGTGCAGGTGCATTTCAAGTGAAGAGCACGAGCGAGGTCGCAGGCCCGGACCACGCGCGGCTCACGCCGCAGATGCGCAGCGTGATAGAGCGCATGGCGCGTGCCGGCCGCCCGCCGCTGCATACTTTGAGCCCGGCCGAGGCGCGCCTCGCCTACGAGCTGGGCGCAGGCGTGCTGGAGGTGCCGCGGGCCGAGCTGCCGCGCGTCGAGGACTTGCACATCCCCGCGCGTGACGGCGCCCGGCTGCCCGCGCGCCTGTACGCACCTAGCATGGCTGCGCCGCTGCCGCTGCTGCTGTACCTGCACGGCGGCGGCTTCACGATAGGCAGCGTGGCCACGCACGACGTGTTGTGCCGCGAGCTGGCGCGACTGGCGGGCTGCATGGTGCTGTCGCTGGACTATCGCCTGGCGCCCGAGCATGCCTTCCCCACCGCCAGCAACGACGCCTGGGATGCGCTGGCCTGGCTGGCCGGCAATGCCGCGCGGCTGGGCGCCGACCCCGCGCGCCTGGCCGTGGGTGGCGACAGCGCCGGCGGCACGCTGGCCGCCGTCAACGCTATTTTTGCGCGCGATGTCGGCCTGCCGCTGGCCCTGCAGCTGTTGATCTACCCCGGCACCACGGCGCACCAGGACACGCTGTCGCACACCAAGTTCGCCCACGGCCCGATACTCGACCGCGCCGCCATAGGCTGGTTCTTCGACCAATACATCCCCAGCCGCGCCGAGCGCGAGGACTGGCGCTTTGCCCCGCTGCTGGCACCCGACGTGGACGGCGTGGCCCCGGCCTGGCTGGGCCTGGCCGAATGCGACCCGTTGGTGGACGAGGGTGTGGAATATGGCGACAAGCTGCGCGCCGCCGGCGTGGCCGTGGATCTGGAGATCTACCGCGGCGTGACGCATGAATTCATCAAGATGGGCCGTGCCATTGCCGAGGCGCGGCGCGCCCACCAGGACGCCGCGCGCGCACTGCGCACCGCCTTTGGACTCGCTGAAGGGTAAACCCATGCAACGCCAGGACTTCCGCTGTTTCCACCGCCTGCGCGTGCGCTGGGCCGAGGTGGACATCCAGAAGATTGTCTTCAACGCCCATTACCTGACCTATGCCGACTGCGCCATGACCGACTATTGGCGCGCCCTGGCCCTGCCTTACGAGACCGGCATGCAGGCCCTGGGCGGCGAGGTGTACCTTAAAAAAGCCACCGTGGAGTACCACGCCTCGGCGCGGCTGGATGACATGCTGGACGTGGGCCTGCGCTGCGCCCGCGTGGGCACCACCTCGCTGCTGTTCACATGCGCCATGTTCGCGGGCGACCGCCTGCTGGCCAGCGTGGAGCTGGTCTACGTGTTTGCCGACCCGGCCACGCAGACCAAGCGCGCCGTGCCGCCCGCGCTGCGCGCCATGATCGAGCACTACGAGGCCGGTGGCGAGATGGTGGAGCTGCGCGTGGGCGACTGGGCCACGCTGGGCGCCGACGCCACGGCACTGCGCATGGCGGTGTTCGTGCAGGAGCAGGGCATAGACCCGGCCATAGAGCTGGATGATCACGACGCCACCGCCGTGCACGCCGTGGCCTACAACCGCCTGGCCCAGCCCGTGGCCACGGGCCGCCTGCTGTACGAGGCGCCGGGCGACGCGCGCATAGGCCGCATGGCGGTGGAGCGCGTGGTGCGCGGCCAGCGCTGGGGTCGCATGGTGCTCGATGCCTTGGTGCAGGCCGCACAGGAGCGCGGCGACGCCCAGGTCACGCTGCACGCGCAGTGCAGCGCCGAGGGCTTTTACCGCCGCGCCGGCTTTGTGCCCGTGGGTGCGGTGTTCGAGGAAGCGGGCATAGCCCACATCACCATGCGGCGCACGCTTATCTAACTATAAAATTTATAGCTGTTTGCGCTTATCTGGCAAGCGCTACAGCCATTTTTGGCTTGAATTTTGCTGGATGGCCAAGCGGATTTACCTGAGCAGCTCCTGCACCTGGTCGAGCGCCGCCTTGGCGCATTGCTCGTCCAGATGGCCGCCAGGGGCGCCGCCAATGCCCACGGCGCCTATTACCTCGTTGCCCACCTTGACCGGCAGGCCGCCGCCGAGCAGCAGATAGCCTGGAATCTGGCCCAGGTTGGCCGCCCCGGGGTTCTTTTGCGCGGCCTCCATGATGGCGCCGGTGGCGTTCTTGGCAGAAGCCGAGGTGTAGGCCTTCAGGCGGCTGGCTTCCAGGGTATGGGGGCCGGCGTTGTCGGCGCGCAGCTGCGCGCGCACCTGGCCGGCGCGGTCGACCACGGTGGCGGTCACCGCGTAGCCATTCGCGGCGCAGGCGGCCACGCTGTGCGTGGCGATCAGGCTGGCCAGTTCCAGCGACATGTTTTTCTCGCTGCGCACGGCTTGGGCGTTGGCCGCGCAGGCGAAGGCGACGCTGGCGAGGACGGTGATGGTCTTGATTTGCATGGGGGCTTTCTCACGGAGGTTGAACAACGCCGCAGCGCTGCTGCAGACAGGGCGCCACTTTAGAAAAAACACCTGCTGCGCGCCATTCGCAGGGCTACGCTGGGCACTACGTAGTTCTACGCGCCGGGCGGTGCGGCGCCTTCTGCCAGGCTGGCGTAGCGGCGCACGAGGTGTGCCAGGCTTGGCACCTGCAGCTTGGCGAACAGATTGGCCCGGTGCACCTCCACGGTGCGCGGCGAAAGCTCCAGCTCGCGCGCCATTTCCTTGTTCGACAGACCCTGCACGATCAGCGCCAGTACCTGGCGTTCGCGCGGCGAGAGCTCGGTAAAGCGCTGCTCTGCATCGCGATCCGCCTGGCGTTGCTGGCGCGCGCGCACATGTTGACGCACGGCAGCCTGCAGTGTCTCCAGCAGCAGCTCGTCGTCCACCGGCTTTTCCAGAAACTCCGCCGCGCCGGCCTTGAATGCGCGCCGGCACATGTCCACCGTGCCGTGGCCGGTCAGCAAGACGATGGGGTGATCCACTCCCTGCTCGACCAGTTGCGCCAGCAGCGCCAGGCCGCCGATGCCGGGCATGCGCACGTCGAGCACGACGGC
Source organism: Pseudomonadota bacterium (assembly GCA_018240995.1). Taxonomy (GTDB): domain Bacteria; phylum Pseudomonadota; class Gammaproteobacteria; order Burkholderiales; family Burkholderiaceae_C; genus Alicycliphilus. The sequence continues at coordinate 6,297 of JAFEES010000092.1, forward strand.
GCCAATGCCCTGGCGGTCGAACTGCGCGACAAACGCCAACGGGTCGGCCCAGCTTTGCACGCGCAGGCCAATGGTGGAAATGAGCAGCGTCAGGCTGGCGCGCACGGCGTCGTCATCGTCCACCAGGTGGATCAGCGGGGACAGGTCTGCGTTGGAAGTGATCATCTGGTGTGTTGCACGTGCACCGGCAGGCGCAGGGCAAAGCAGGCTCCGGGGCCGGGGGCCGCCGCGTCCAGCTGCAGGCTGCCGCCCATGGCCTCGGCCAGGCTTTGGGAGAGTGTCAAGCCCAGGCCCAGGCCGTGGTCGCGGCTGGTGGCAAAAGGCGTGAACAGGCGGGGGCGCATGTCGGGGGCAATGCCCGGGCCGCTGTCGCGCACGGTGAGTTGCAGCTGTGCGCCCTGATGCGTGAGCGCGATCCACAGCTGGCGTTTGCCCACGGGCATGGCACTCAGTGCCTGCAGCGCATTGGTCAGCAGGTTGTGCAGGATTTGCTGCAACGCCACTGCATCGGCGCGGGCGGCAGGCAGGCCGGGGGCGAACTGCGGGTGCAGCTGTACCTTGTGCGCGGCAAGCTGCGGTTCGAGCAGATGCAGCGCGTCGGTGACGGCCTGGGGCAGATCGACGGCGCAGGTGTGCGTGGCCGCGTCGGGGTGTTCCACCAGGCGGCGCAGCCGTGTCACCACGTCGGACGCGCGCCGCGCCTGCGCCACCGCCTGCGCCAGGGCCTGGCGCAGCAGCGGCGTGTCGGGCTCGGCCTCGGCCAGCAGGCGCTGCGCGGCCTGGCTGCTGGCAAGCACCGCCGTGAGCGGCTGGTTGAGCTCGTGCGCCATGCCGGCGGCGAGCTCCCCCAGGGTGTTCAGGCGTGCCACCTGGCCCAGCTGCAGCAGCTGCTCGGCGCGCCGGCGCGCTTCGCGCTGGCGCAGCAGCTGGCGCAGGGCGGTCAGCAGGGCGGCGCAGCCCGCCAGCCAGCCGAGCATGCTGCTCCACGGCAGCATTGCAGCGCGCACCGCCTGCTGCATGTGCAGCACCAGGGGTTGGCTGGTGGCGGCCAGCGTTTTCGCGGCCTGCCACTGCCAGCGCCCGGTGCCTTCCGTGCCGCCCTGGATGGTGTAGTTTTGAGCATCCAGCGTGAGCCAGGCATGCACCGGGCTGCCGGGAGGCAGCGGCCAGTCGTCGGTCAATGCCGTGGTGCGCAGATCCAGGTGCAGGGCAAAGCTGGCCGGTATGCCGGCCTGCACCAGGTAGAGCTGGCCTTCGCTCAGATTGCTAGCCGCCAACACGGCGCGGCCGCTGGCGCGCGACTGCGTGAGTGCCGCCTCCATGCCGCGTGGCCAGCCGGCGGGCCAGGCCTGCGCCCCATCGACATGGCGCAGCACTTCTCGTACCTGTGGGTAGGGCCGGGTGAGGGCACGCCAGGGCGCTGCCTCTGGCGCATGGCCCTCAGGCTGCAGCAGCACCAGCGTGGCCAGGATGGCCTCGTGCTGCACCATGCGCTGGCTGAGTACGCGGTGGGCAATGCGCGCGTCGGTGTCAAAGGCGTCATGCAGCTGCTGCAGGCGCTGCTGCGCCAGCCAGGTGCAGCCGACCGCGCCCAGCGCCAGCCAGGCCAGCCACCACGGGGCCATGCGTCGCAATCCGTTCATGGGCAAATTCTGGCACGCGGCTTTACGCCGGTGCGCGCATCACGCGCTCAAACCCTGTGGGTGCCAGGCGCGCCACCAGCATGGCCACCAGCAGCGCGATGGCGCATTGCAGCCACCAGCCGCCGGCAAAACCGCCGCCGCCCTGGTGCAGCCGCGCCATGAGCCAGGGCGGCAGGGCGGAGAGCAGGAAACCGCCCCCTTGCATGAGCGCATTCAGGGCGCCGGCCTGCATGGGGGTCTGCAGGTGGTCCAGCGCCACCAGCATGAAAAACGTGAAGCAGCCACCCAGGCCCACGCCGAGCACGACCGCCGTGGCCAGTGGTGCGGCAAGAGGCGCCAAGGCCAGCAGCGCAAAGCCCAGCACCTGGCAGCCCAGCGTGAGCCACAGCCAGGGCCGGCGATCTTGGCCGCCGCGCGTGGCCAGCAGCGGCAGCAGCAGTGCGGCCGCGGCCTGCGCCAAGGACAGCAGGGCGACCAGCATGCCGCTGCGTGCGGCGCTCCAGCCCAGCTCCTGGTAATGCGGGGCCAGCCACGCGACCATGCTGGCGTAGCCGCCGTTCATCAGGCCAAAGGCCAGCATCAGGAACCAGGTGCGCGGTCGGCGCAGCAACCAGGCGCTGGTGCCACCGTGCCTGGCATCGGCCTTGGGCGTGGTCATGTGGCCCAGCTGCCACCAGACCAGCGCCAGCGCCGCCAGCACGGGCAGCGCCCACAGGGCCAGGGTTGCATTCCAGCCCAGGCCCCATTGCAGCGCCAGCGGCGAAAGCTGCGCGCCCAGGGCGCCGCCGCCCATGAGGGAGGCCGAGTACACGCCCATCATCGGCGCCACCTGCAGCGGCGTATGCAGCTTGATCAGGCCCGGCAGCGTGCCCTGCACCAGCGCCACGCCCACGCCGCACAGCGCGGCGGTGGTGATCAGCCAGGCGGGCGCCAGGCGCAGCGCGCAGCCAAAAGCCAGCAGCGCCAGCGCCAGCGCCAGCGTGGGCCGAGCGCCCAGGCGGCGCAGCACTGCAGGTGCCAGCCAGGTGCCGGCGCCCATCAGCGCCATGGGCAGCAGCGTGAGCCAGGCCAGGGCCTGCAGGCCCAGCCCGGTGTGCGCCTGAATGGCCGGCGTGAGCGGCCCGATGGCGGTGA
>JAFEES010000093.1 GCA_018240995.1 Pseudomonadota bacterium
CAGGTCGGCACGCGCCACGCCATGTGCGGCGCAGTCGGCATCGGTCAGGTAGTGGCGCCTGCGCGGCAGATCCACGCTCAGGTCCTGCCAGAAGTTGATGAGCTGCAGCGCGCTGCAGATGGCGTCGCTCTCGCGCAGCGCATCGTCATCATGCACGGCGTACAGGTGCAACAGCAGTCGCCCCACGGGATTGGCCGAGCGGCGGCAATAGTCCAGCAGCTCCTCACGGTCGGGGTAGCTGGCGCCGGCCTCGGTCATGGCCACGTCCTGGGCAAAGGCGTCCAGCAGATCCTTGAGCAGCGCCGTGGGCAACCGGTGGCCTTGCAGCGCCGCCTGCAGCGGCCCGAACACCGCGGCCCAGCGCGCGCCGGGTGCCTGGCCGGCAGCCACCGCGCGCAGCTCGGCGCGATAGGCTGCCAGGTCGTTCAGGCGTTCGCGCGCCGTGGCCTGGCCCTCGTCGGCAATGTCGTCGGCGGTGCGCGCAAAGGCGTAGATGGCGGCAATCGGCTGGCGCAGCCGCGGCGGGCACAGCAGCGAGGCCACGGGGAAGTTTTCATAATGCGTGACCGGCGCTGCCATGGTGGGGCTGGCTATGGTGGACGATGGGGAACTGGTATTCACGGGCGGCATTGTCGCTTGCGGATGGCCTGGCTGTGTCAGGGCATTCTTGACAGTGAAAATGAGTTTCACATAGATTACTAACCAATCAGTCATTAAGCGCCTTAGGGCGCATTCCAGTCCCATGCCAACCTTTTCTGCCCTGGCGCGGCCCCGTACGGGGCTTTTTTTGTGTGGCCTGGCCACTGCGGTGGCGTTGCTGGCCGGGTGCTCGCGTCCCGCGCCTGCGCCCGAGCCGGTGCGTTCCGTGAAGCTCATCACCGTGGGGCCGTCGGCCGTGCAGATGCAGCTGGAGTATTCGGGCGAGGTGCGCGCGCGCATCGAATCGCGCCTGGGCTTTCGCGTGGCCGGCAAGATCGTGCGGCGCCAGGCCGAGCTGGGCCAGCGCGTTCAGGCCGGCCAGGTGCTGGCGCAGCTGGATGTGAGCGACTACGAGCTGGCGGCGCAGGCGGCGCGCGCCCAGGTGGCCGCGGCCACCACGCAGCGCGACCTGGCGGCGGCGGACTTCGAGCGCTTTTCCAAGCTCAAGGCGCAGAACTTCATCAGCGGCGCCGAGCTCGATCGGCGTGAGGCGCAGCTCAAGTCGGCCCAGGCGCAGCTCGATCAGGCGCGCGCCCAGCTGGCGTCGCAGGGTAACCAGGCCGACTACACGCGCCTCGTGGCGGACGCCGCGGGCGTGGTCACGGGCATTGATGCCGAGCCCGGCCAGGTGGTGGCCGCGGGCACTTCGGTGGTGCGCATTGCGCGCGACGGCCCGCGCGATGCGGTGTTCTTCGTGCCCGAGGACAGGGTGGCCCATCTGCGCGTGGGTCAGCCGGTGCAGGTGCGCGCCTGGTCGGCCGATACCCTGATGCCCGGCGAGGTGCGCGAGGTGGCGGCCAGCGCCGACCCGGTGACGCGCACCTTCCTGGTGAAGGTGGCGGTGGGGGGCAAGGATGTGCCACCGCTGGGCGCCACGGTCTATGTCACGCCGCAGCTGCCCGCGGGCGCGACCCTGCAGGCCATCAAGCTGCCCACCAGCAGCCTGCGCCAGGAGGGCGGGCAGACCACGGTGTGGGTCTACGAACCGGGCGCGGATGCGGCCAGCGGCAGCGTGCGTGCGCAGGTCGTGCAGGTCGCCACGGCCGACGGCAACGAGGCCGTGATTGCCGCCGGCCTGGCACCCGGCATGCAGGTGGTGGCCTCGGGGGTGCATGTGCTCACGCCCGGGCAAAAGGTCATGGTTTACAAGCCAAAATTTGATCAAATGCCCGCCGATAAAGCGCCGGCAGCTATGAATAACGAGAAGCCCGCGGCGCCTGCCGCGGTGCGTTGAGGGCAGGCCATGGCGTTGCTGGAACCCAAGAAGGGCTTCAACCTGTCGCGCTGGGCGCTGGAGCATGTGCCGCTGACGCGCTACCTGATGGTGGTGCTGATGCTGCTGGGCTTTGCCGCGTACTTCCAGCTGGGGCAGGACGAGGATCCGCCGTTCACCTTCCGTGCCATGGTGATCCACACCAACTGGCCCGGCGCCACGGCGCAACAGGTGGCCGAGCAGGTCACCGACAAGATCGAGCGCACGCTGCAGGAGGTGCCCTTTGCCGACAAGATCCGCAGCTACAGCAAGCCGGGCGAGTCGCAGGTGATCTTCGAGCTCAAGGACTCCTCCAAGCCGGCCGAGGTGGCCAACATCTGGTACCAGGTGCGCAAGAAGATCGGCGACATGCGCCATACCCTGCCGGGCAACATCCAGGGGCCGTTCTTCAACGACGAGTTCGGCGACGTGTATGGCGTGATCTACGCGCTGCACGGCGAGGGCTTCGGCTACGCCGAGTTGAAGGATTTTGCCGACGACACGCGCCAGCAGCTGCTGCGCGTGAAGGACGTGGCCAAGGTCGAGCAGTTCGGCGTGCAGCCCGAGAAGATCTGGATCGAGGTCTCGCAAAAACGCCTGGCGCAGCTGGGGCTGGACCAGGCCGGCGTGCTGCAGCAGCTGGGCAGCCAGAACGCGGTGGAGAGCGCCGGCACCATACAGACGCCGCAGGACGTGGTGCAGGTGCGCGTGGGCGGGCAGTTCACCAGTGTGGAGCAGCTGCGCGCCATGCCGATTCGCGCGCCCCAGTCCCAGGCCCAGCTGCGCTTGGGCGATATCGCCGAGGTGCACCGCGGCTATGTCGATCCGCCCGACGTCAAGGTGCGCTTCCAGGGGCAGGAGGTGATCGCCCTGGGCATCTCCATGACCAAGGGCGGCGACATCATCGCCCTGGGCAAGGCGCTGCGCGCCGCCGTGGCCGACATCCAAAAGCGCCTGCCCGCCGGCGTAGAGCTGGCGCAGGTGCAGGACCAGCCCGCGGCCGTGGCCGAGTCGGTGAACGACTTCGTCAAGGTGCTCATCGAGGCCGTGGTCATCGTGCTGGCGGTGAGCTTCGTGTCGCTGGGGCTGCACAAGGGCGGGCGCCTGGGCTGGTACGTGGACTGGCGCCCCGGCATGGTCGTGGCCATCACCATTCCGCTGGTGCTGGCCTTGACCTTCCTGGCCATGTACTACCTGGGCATTGGGCTGCACAAGGTGTCGCTGGGCTCGCTCATCATCGCCCTGGGCCTGCTGGTGGACGACGCCATCATTGCCGTGGAGATGATGGTGCGCAAGATGGAGGAGGGCTACGACAAGACGCGCGCCGCCACCTTCGCCTATGACATCACGGCCAAACCCATGCTCACCGGCACGCTGATCACGGCGGCCGGCTTTCTGCCCATCGGCATCGCCAAGTCGGTCACGGGCGAATACACCTTCGCCATCTTCGCCGTGACGGTGATCGCGCTGGTGCTGTCGTGGATCGTCTCGGTGTACTTCGTGCCCTACCTGGGCACGCTGCTGCTCAAGGTCAAGCCGCACGACCTCGACGCGCCGCCGCACGAGGTCTTCGACACGCCGTTTTACGCGCGCTTTCGCCGCACGGTGGACTGGTGCGTGCGCCGCCGCTGGGCGACGCTGGCCATCACGCTGGCGATCTTCGCGCTGGGACTGGTGGGCATGGGGCGGGTGCAGCAGCAGTTCTTCCCGGACTCGGTGCGCCCCGAGGTGATGGTGGAGCTGTGGTACCCCGAGGGCACCTCGTTTGCCGCCAACGAGGAGGTCACGCTGCGCGTGGAGCAGCGTCTGCTGCAGCAGGCCGGCGTGAAGAACGTGGCCACCTGGGTGGGCTCGGGCACGCCGCGCTTTTACCTGCCGCTGGACCAGGTGTTCCCGCAGAGCAATGTGTCGCAGTTCATCGTACAGGCCGCCAGCCTGGCCGAGCGCGAGCGGCTGCGCCGCAGCCTGCCGGCGCTGCTGGCCACCGAGTTCCCCGAGGCACGCGGCCGCGTCAAGCTGCTGCCCAACGGCCCGCCGGTGCCATATCCGGTGCAGTTCCGCGTGATCGGCAGCGACCCGGCAGTGCTGCGCCAGCATGCCGACGAGGTCAAGGCCGTGATGCGCGCCAACACCCATATGCTGGGCGTGAACGACAACTGGAACGAGGCGGTGAAGACCGTGCGCCTGGAGATCGACCAGGAAAAGGCCCGTACCCTGGGCGTGAGCAGCCAGTCCATCGCCCAGGCGGCGCGCACCATGTTCACCGGCACCACGGTGGGCCAGTACCGCGAGGGCGACCGCCTGATCGACATCGTGCTGCGCCAGACACCCGACGAGCGCGACACCATCTCCGGCATCGCCAACGCCTATCTGCCCACGGCCTCGGGGCGCTCCATTCCGCTGACGCAGATCGCCCGGCCAGTGTTCACCTGGGAGCCCGGCGTGATGTGGCGCTGGAGCCGCGACTACGCCATCACCGTGCAGGGCGACCTGGTGGAGGGCATGCAGGGCGCCACGGTCACCGAGCAGCTGCTGCCCGAACTGCGCGCGCTGGAGGCGCGTTGGCAGGCCGGCGGCGCCAGCGCCGTGCGCATCGAGGTCGCGGGGGCGGTGGAGGAAAGCAGCAAGGGCTCGTCGTCCATCGTCGCCGGCGTGCCCATCATGCTGTTCATCGTGTTCACGCTGCTCATGCTGCAGCTGCACAGCTTCAGCCGCTCCATGCTGGTGTTCCTGACCGGGCCGCTGGGCATTGCCGGCGTGGCCGCGGCGCTGCTGCTGCTGGGCCGGCCATTTGGCTTCGTGGCATTGCTGGGGGTGATAGCACTCATGGGCATGATCCAGCGCAATTCGGTGATCCTGATCGACCAGATCGAGCTCAACCGCGCCGCCGGCCGTTCCACCTGGGACTCCATCGTCACCGCCGCCGTGTGGCGCCTGCGCCCGATCGCACTCACCGCCGCCGCCGCCGTGCTGGCCATGATCCCCCTGTCGCGCAACGTTTTCTGGGGGCCCATGGCCGTGGCCATCATGGGCGGGCTGATCGTCGCCACGGTGCTCACGCTGCTGGCCCTGCCGGCCATGTACGCCGCCTGGTTCCGGGTGAAAAAACCCGATTCGCAGGCCGAATGATGCTCGCTCCAACGAACCGGCCTGGCGACAAGGTAAAATCCAAGGTTTGACCTATTTCACCCGGGTGGCCTAGAGCCTACGCCACCCGGGTGGCTTGAAGAACCGCGCGGGTGGCGAAATTGGTAGACGCACCAGGTTTAGGTCCTGACGCCAGCAATGGTGTGGGGGTTCGAGTCCCCCCCCGCGCACCACATGTGAAAATTACGGTTCGCCGTTGCTTACCGTGCAAATGCCCGGTTCCCCTGTGGGACTGGGTTTTTTTGCTTTTCTCAGCAATGCTGGTGGCTGAGTGTTCTGGCTCGTGGAATACCAATGGCCCACGTGTCAGGCCGTGGATTGCGTGGAGGCAGCAGCAGTACGCTATGGCGGGGCGGGGCGGTGCGCGCGGTCGACCTGTACGGACGGAGCATGCAACATCCCTCACGCGCGCCGCAGGTAGTTTCATTGCAGGGCAGGAGCACGTGTGAGGCGAGATGGCACGCAGCTGGACTGCAAACCCGGCGGCGTCATCGGCCGCCTTGCTCTGCCGATGATGGGCGATGCCGTGAAGGAGCACAGTCAGTTATGCCGGCCGCCATGGTGGTGCGAATTTTCGGCCACAGGATTACCTACCGGCCCAGCATGCAGATGAAGACTTCGACCCGTTCGCGCCGGGGCAGAATCTTGACCTTCCGCCTGGTTTCACTGCAGATGATCTGCATGTGGTTGGCTACACTGAGGCCGAGACGGGGATCAAGGCCGAGGTGCGGGCGCTGATTGATCAGGCACAAGCCCATGGCATTGATACCAACGACCTGCTCGCCGAAGTTTTCGAGGACACGAAATATGACCCCAACTCCGACGCCTACTACGAGCGCGCCCGAGACGAACTCCGGCGTGCCATCGCTGAAAGCACTGGAGGCCGCAGCGATCAAGAAGCTGTTGGCAATGCTCAAGGACGACCCTGGCAAGATGCCCAGCGAGGAGGCCATTCTGATGTCCGCCCGGCTGATGGCACAGAAGGCGCACCGGGAGTTGACCGACAAGGCGGCAGGCCGCTAAACGAGGATTTGCTGGGCGAGGCGCCAAACGCCAGCCAGCAACAGGCCGCCAATGCCCGCGCGGCCCAGGCGCGCAAGGAGCAGCAGCAGCGCAACGCGGCGCCCAGCGCCGACGAGTTCACCCTGGGCATGGAGGATGCCCGCACTGGGCGCGAGGTAGACCAGAATCAGCAGGAGCTGCTGGCGTCACAGGTGCAACGTGAGAAAGACGATGGCGGGCTCAAGATGAGCCGAGCCGATGATTCCGCGCTGCCACCCATCCAATCCAATAGCGGGCGCTCAGTCGCATTGCCGGTCGGCCGGCGTCTTTCGACGGAAGCGATAGCCAGTGAGGTGGAAAACCGCATCGGACAGTTTGCCCATCAACCCAGGGTAGTCATTCGCGACCGGGCCGAGGGTGTCTTGCCGGGTGCAACGGATGCTGATGGTGTTGCTGGGGCCGTGCACCAAGGTGTCATATTCCTCTTTCGGGATCAGCTTGCCACTAGGGCAGAGGTGCGTGCCACCTTGTTCCATGAGTTGCTCCATTACGGGTTGCGCCGGATTTTCTCGCGTGCGCAGTTTATCCGCGAGATGCGCGGCCTGTATGAGCGCGATGCGTGGATCAAGGATCGGGCCGATGCCTGGGCGCAGTCCGATGATGGCAGGCGCGCAGCAAGATTCGGTGGCGAGGAATACGCCATGGCGCGGGGGGTGGACGAGGCTTTGGCGCGTTTGGCCGAGCCCAATGCGGGGCAGTACACCAAAGGCTTGAGCCGCGCCATTGCTTCGGTGACGACGTGGCTGGCCGATATGGCGCAGAGCATGGGGTTCACTGACGTGGCGGCCAAGTTGCGCGGCGTGCGCAACCAGGAAGCGCGAGCGCTGCTCCAGCGGGTGTTCAGCACCTTGGAAAATGAGGTTGACCCGCACCATGAAGGCTGGTGGGAGGATGCGGAACCGGCGTTCGCCAAGAATGGAGCGGGCGAGCGCAATCTGGTGGTGCTGCACAACCTGACGCCGGACAACCTGTTGCACGCTGACAAGATAGGTGGCCTGGCCGTGCCTTCGCTGGGCATCACCAAGGTGGATGCGCCGTTTGGTGGCTACGGCAATATCACGCTGATTGCCCCGCGCGACATGGTTGACCCGAAAACCGGCGTGCCGGTGTTCGACCGGGATGCGTACACGTCGCGCTTCCCTGAGATGAACTACAAGCGCCCAAAGCGCGCCAAGGCCGATGCGCTGTATGAACGCATGCAGGTGCTGCGCAGCCTGGGCGATGATGGCGATCAGTTCCAGTCGATGCTGTGGGATACGTTGGTCATGGGGATGAAGATGTACGGCAATACGTCATTCGCTCTCTCGCCGATGCGCTATTTCCCGATGGGCGCATGGGCGTAGGCACACGCGACAGCCTGATTCGAGACTTCAAGACGTATGGACAGAAGACCCCCGACGTTGCCAAGCTCAACGATGCCGTTAGTCGCGTGGTCAAGCGCGAAGACGCGGGCTATGCGGCCTGGGTGAACCAGCAGTTGGCGGGCCTGTTTGACGAGCCCACGTTGCGCTGCCGCGTGTGGTGGGAGTGATGACGTCTATGCGCGGTAATTGCATCTACAAAAAATCTTCCAAACAGTATTTGATGCATCTACAATTTGTCTTATGGAAACGCCATTGACGTGGGACGAGGTTAAGCGCGCGGCCAATTTGGACAAGCATGGCCTTGACTTCGCCGATGCCCATTGGGTGCTCGAGTCCGCATATCGTCTTGATGTCGAAGTGTTGCGCGCCGGCGAGTTGCGGATGCAGTCGTTCTCCTACGTGACGAATGTTCTGGCCGTGTTGACGGTGGTGCATGCCGAGCGCGACGGATCGGCCCGCGTGATTAGTTTTCGCGCGGCGAGGGGCGTGGAATGTGAGGTTTACTATGACTGGCTCGAAAGTGAATGAAATGACCCGGCAACAGGTGGCCACCGCGGTAAAGGTCATACCGGTCAGCGAGCATTTTGTGTGGGACGGCGTGACCGAGGAGGATCGTCCGCTGTCCAAGGAGGAAATGCTCGCTGGCATGGCGGCTGCCGCAAAAAAGCGCGGTCGCCCCATGGGTAGCGGCGCCAAGGAGCAGGTGGCTATCCGCTTCGACCGTGATGTGCTGGCGGCATTCCGTGCCGCAGGCCCCGGTTGGCAAACTCGCATGAATGACGCACTCAAGGATTGGTTGAGCACGCATAAGCCGGCTTGAGTGCGATGGCTTGGCATGGTGGAGAGGGCATCCCGTTATAATTAGCGGTTTTGCTGTGTGCATGCTGGTGCTTGCGCTCGGCACGAATCACGCGCGAAAAGCATAAGTGTTTGATTTTGCTTGTGTGGCGATCCGCCATCCGCGCACCACGTACAGCCTTGAATGCAGCGTAGCGCCGTCAAGGTTGGCACGACCCCCATCCCTGACAATAGGAAAAATCATGGCCGTAACGGTTGAAACTCTTGAAAAGCTCGAGCGCAAGATCACGCTGACCCTGCCCGTCACCACTATCCAGAGCGAGGTCGATACGCGCCTGAAGCGCCTGGCCCGCACCGTGAAGATGGACGGTTTCCGTCCCGGCAAGGTGCCGATGAGCGTCGTGGCCCAGCGCTACGGCTACTCGGTGCAGTACGAGGTGCTGAACGACAAGGTTGGCGAAGCCTTTGCCCAGGCCGCCAACGAGGCCAAGCTGCGCGTCGCCGGTCAACCGCGCATCACCGAAAAGGATGGCGCCCCCGAAGGCCAGGTGAGCTTTGACGCCGTGTTTGAAGTGTTCCCCGAGGTCAAGATCGGTGATCTGGCCGAAGCCGAAGTGGAAAAGCTCTCGGCCGAGGTGACCGAGGAAGCCATCGACAAGACCGTGGACATCCTGCGCAAGCAGCGCCGCAGCTTCGCCCAGCG
>JAFEES010000094.1 GCA_018240995.1 Pseudomonadota bacterium
GCTTCGACAAGCTCAGCCTGAACGGTAGTTGATACATCAAAGGGCCGGATCAATAGTATTGGCTTTAGCCCGCTTCAGTGCGGAGACAGCGCCTGTGCGCAGGCATGGCCGCTGGCCCAGGCCCACTGGAAGTTGTAGCCGCCCAGCCAGCCGGTGATGTCCACCACCTCGCCGATGAAGTACAGGCCGGGCTGCGTCTTGCACTCCATGCTCTGCTGCGACAGCGCGCGCGTGTCCACGCCGCCCAGCGTGACCTCGGCCTTCTTGTAGCCCTCGGTGCCCATGGGCGTGAGCTGCCAGCGCGCCAGGCGCTCGGCCAGGCGCGCCAGGGCCTTGTCGGCGGCCTCGTTGATGGGGCGCTGCCAGTCGGCATCGGTGCTGGCCCAGGCCTCGGCCAGGCGGGTGGGCACCAGGGCGGCGAGTTCGTTGGCGATGCGTTTTCTGGAGCGCGCCTTGGCCTGCTGCAGTGCCTCGGGCAGGTCGATGCCCGGCGCCAGGTTGATGGCCAGCGGCTGGCCGTCCTGCCAGTAGCTCGATATTTGCAGCACCGCCGGGCCCGACAGGCCGCGGTGCGTGAACAGCAAATCCTCATGGAAGGCCATGCGCTCCTTCTTGGCGCCCACGCTGATCTCTACCGGCAGCGCCAGGCCCGCCAGCTGTGCATAGGGCGCCCAGTCCGCGCCGTCAAAGGTCAACGGCACCAGGCCCGGGCGCTGCGCCACCAGCGGCAGGCCAAACTGCCGCGCCAGCCGGTAGCCGAAGTCGCTGGCGCCAATCTTGGGGATGGACAGCCCGCCCGTGGCAATCACCAGGCAACGCGCCTGCACCGGGCCGCGATCGGTATTGATTTGATAGCTGCCCGCGCTTGGCTGTTCTGCTCTAACGGCCAAAAACACTGCATTTTTCACGCCGCAGGGCTGCCAGCGCTCCACCCGGCCGTCGGCACATTCGGCCAGCAGCATGGCGATGATGTCCTCGGCCGAGCGGTCGGCAAACAGCTGGCCCTTGTGCTTTTCGTGAAAGGCGATGCCGTGGCGCTGCACCAGGGCGATGAAGTCCTGCGGCGTGTAGCGCGACAGGGCCGAGCGGCAAAACTGCGGGTTCTGGCCCACGAAATGCCTGTGCGGCGCACGCATGTCGAGGTCGCGGTTGGTGAAGTTGCAGCGCCCGCCGCCCGAGATGCGTATCTTCTCGGCTACCTTGTCCGCATGGTCGATCAGCAGCACCTTCAGCCCGCGCTGGCCCGCCTGGGCGGCGCAAAACAGGCCGGCGGCGCCGGCGCCGATGATCACGGCATCAAAAAACGGAGTGGACACGGGCGACAGGCGATGGGGCAAAACCGGCAATTGTCACCCAGCCGGCGTGCGGCTCGGGCCGGCGCTTCATAGAATGGCCGCATGCATCTACCCGCGCACCAGCTCAGCATGACCGTGCTCATGTCGCCCGACATGGCCAACTTCTCCGGCAACGTCCATGGCGGCGCCATCTTGCGGCTGCTGGACCAGGTGGCCTATGCCTGCGCCAGCCGCTACTCGGGGCGCTACGTGGTCACGCTCAGCGTGGATCAGGTGACGTTCCTGCAGCCCATCCATGTGGGCGAGCTGGTGAGCTTTCTGGCCAGCGTGAACCACACCGGCAAGTCGTCCATGGAGATCGGCATCAAGGTCGTGGCCGAGGCCATACGCACCCAGGTGGTGCGCCATGTGAACAGCTGCTTTTTCTCCATGGTGGCGGTGGACGACGCGGGCAAGCCCACGCCCGTGCCGCCGTTCACCCCCGCCAGCGACGACGAGCGCCGCCGCTGGGACGCAGCGCTGCTGCGCAAGGCCCTGCGCCACGAGCAGGCCCAGCGCCACGAGCAGATCCGCCGCGCGCACGCGGCGCGCTGATCAGGCTACTTGGTCAGTCTGTGCCGCCGCGCCGATGCCGCGCACCACGTCGCCGATGACGATGATGGATGGGCTCGCCAGCCGCTCGCGCGCTATGGTCTGCTGCAGCTGCCCCAGCGTGGTGACGGCATGGCGCTGCTGCGGCAGGCTGGCGTGCTGGATCGCGGCTGCCGGCGTGTGGGCGGGCAGGGCGGTCAGCAGTTCGGCCTGGATGTAGGCGCAGCTCTTCACGCCCATGTAGATCACCAGCGTCAGGCGCACATCGCGCGCCGTGGCGGCCAGCTGGCGCCAGTCGGTGGGGTGCCCGCCGGGCTGGTGGTGGCCGGTGATGAAGACCACGCCATGGGCGTGCTGGCGGTGCGTCAGCGGCGCGCCCAGCAGCGTCATGCCGGCCAGGCCGGCGGTGATGCCGTTGACCACCTGCACGGGGATGCCCGCGGCGGCCAGGTGCTCCACCTCCTCGCCGCCGCGGCCGAAGATGAAGGGGTCGCCGCCCTTGAGGCGCACCACGCGCTCGCCCTGGCGTGCGGCCGCCAGCATCAGCGCCTCTATCTGCGCCTGTGGCGTGCTCTGGCAGCCGCCGCGCTTGCCCACGCGCACGATGCGCGCACCGGCCGGGGCCAGGGCGACGATGGCCTCGCCCACCAGGTCGTCCACGAACAGCACCGTGGCCGCCTGGATGGCCTTCACGGCCTTCAGGGTCAGCAGTTCCGGGTCGCCGGGGCCGGCGCCCACCAGGGTGCAGCTGCCGCTCATGGCCGCGCCCGTGCGCTGATCTGCCGGGCCAGGTGCAGGATATGCCGCACCTGCTGCGCCAGCGCCTCGGGCACCGGCGCCTGGCCCGCCAGCACGCGGCGCGTGTAGGCGGCGGTGCTGGCGGCGTCGATCTCGGTGGGCAGGCCCGGCACCTCGGCGGCGGTGCCGCTTTGCTGCTCTTGCAGCAGCTGGTGCTGGCCAGCCAGGTAGGCGTCATAGCGCGGCTGGCGGCGCGGGTCGGCGGCCACCTCGCCCTCCAGCCCGCGCGAGAGCAGCGCATGCATGCCGCGCGTGGCAAAGGTGGCGCCCAGCAGCTCGAAATATTCGGCATGGGTGTAGCTGGCCACCAGCAGCGCCGGGCCGGCACAGGGGGCGATCAGCTTCACCAGGCTGTGGGCCGGCGTGCGCAGGCCGATCGCCTCGCGTACCGACAAGAGGCGGGCCAGGCCCGGCAACAGCGCGCCGGTGGTGATATGGGCCACCGTCCCAGGTACTATTTGTTTGGGAGCTGTCAACGTAGGTATATCAAGCGCTTCAAGCACTTCTGATGCCAATACCCGGCGTGCCTCGGTGCGCATGCCGTGCAGCAGCACGCCATGCCCCTCGCGCGCCAGCAGCAGGGCCAGGAGCGGTGTCAGCACCGGCAGCTTGCGCGCGCCGTTGTAGCTGGGCAGCACGATCAGCGGCTGGCCGCCCGCGCAGGCGGGAAAGCGCGCGATGCGCTCGTCCACGGCGTCCAGAAAACCGCACATCTCCTCTACGGTTTCGCCCTTGATGCGCATGGCCACGCAAAACGCGCCAATCTCCAGATCCGTGACCCGGCCGTCCAGCACCTGGCCGAACAGGTCGGCCGCCTGGGCGCGCTCCAGAGCCTTGGCGCCGCGCGCGCCGCGGCCGATTTCCTTGATGTAGTGGCTGATGGCCATGGTTGTCTGATGAGGGTAGGGGGACGAATTCTCGCCCATGAGGTTAAACCTAGGCCCAACTCATGTTGGGCTAAGTCTCGTTTCCTAAGCTTCACAACACGCAAATCCCGCGTTTCTTGTGGAGAGACATCATGTACCGCTACACCCAGCTTTCAGCCATCGCCGTGGCCGTCGCCATGGCCGCATCCGGCGCCGTCGCCTATGCGGGCGGTGGCCACGAAAACGACGCCCTGGCCATCGCCAACGCCAAGATCAGCCTGACCCAGGCCGTGGCCGCAGCCGAGCAGCATGCCAACGGCAAGGCCACCCATGCCGAGTTCGAGCACAGCAAGCAGGGCTGGATCTACGAGGTCGAGGTCGTCAGCGGCGCCAAGGTCTTCGACGTGAAGGTGGACGCTGACAAGGGCGGCGTGATCGCCGTGCGGGAGGACGGTGCGGATCACGGCAAGCATCGTTGATCCTGCGGCTGGCCGGTTCGCACGCTACGGCGCGCGAACCGGCCCTATGCCAGGGCTAAGTCAAGCCTCCCACACTGGCCTTCACACCATCGACCTTCACTGGAGCGCACATCATGAATACCCAGCCAGTCACCCAAGCCAGCGATTGGTTCATCAAGGTTCCGGCGATCACGCTGTCGTTCTGGATCGTGAAGATCATGTGCACCACGGTCGGCGAGACCGGGGCCGACTACCTGGCCGTGGACGCCGGCCTGGGCCAGGGGCTGACGCGCGCGCTCATGGCGGCGCTGCTGGCCGCGGCCCTGGTCTGGCAGCTGCGCACGCGCCGCTACACGCCGTGGATCTACTGGCTGACCGTGGTGCTGGTGAGCGTGGTGGGCACGCAGATCACCGACCTGTTCACTGACAAACTGGGCGTGAGCCTGTACGTCAGCACCTCGGTGTTCGCCGTGCTGCTGGCGGTCATCTTCTGGGTCTGGCATGCGGTGGAGCACACCTTGTCCATCCATGACATCGTCACCCGCCGGCGCGAGCTGTTTTACTGGGCCGCCATCCTGTGCACCTTTGCGCTGGGCACGGCCGCAGGGGATCTGGCCACCGAGGCGCTGCACCTGGGCTTTGTGCGCGGCGCCGTCGCCTTCGGCATCCTGATAGCCCTGAGCTACGCGGCCTGGCGCCTGGGCGGCAATGCCGTGCTGACCTTCTGGGTGGCCTACATCCTCACGCGCCCGTTCGGCGCCGCTCTTGGCGACCTGCTGACCCAGGCCAAGGCGTATGGCGGCCTGGGCATGGGTGCCATGTGGACTAGCGCGCTGTTCCTCAGCGTCATCGTGCTGCTGGTGGGCGTGGAGCAGTACGGCCGCAGCAGCCCCAAGTCCCTTGCCGCCGCCAAGTAACCTACTTCATCAGGAGCAGCATCATGCGTATGCACAACACACTCTCGCACTCCCTGGCCCTGTTGTCGGCTGCCGTCCTGCTGGCGCTGGCGGCGGGCTGCTCCAAGACCGAAGGCAGCCCAGCGCCGGCCGCCGCCGCACCGGCCGTGGCCGGCGCCAGGGCAGCGTCGCAGCTGGGCGACCTGACGGCATTTCGCACCATTGCGGCCGACGTGGCGGCCCTGGTGGACAAGGGCGACCTGCCCGCGGCCAAGGCCCGCATCAAGGATCTGGAGGTGGCCTGGGATGCGGCCGAGGCCGGCCTCAAGCCCCGCGCCGCCGACGACTGGCATGTGCTGGACAAGGCCATAGACCGGGCGCTGAAGGCGCTGCGCGCAGACAGCCCCGATGCGTCCGCGTGCAAGGCGGCCATGAGCGATCTGCTCAAGCTTTTTGACGCCCAGCAGGGCAGCCGTTGAACGTCGCAGAGGATCTTGTGCATGACAGCTTCCACCGACAACACCTGGGCCAAGGTGCCCGAAATCACCCTGGGCTTCTGGATCATCAAGATTGCTGCCACCACGCTGGGCGAAACCGGTGGGGACGCGGTCACGATGTCGATGCGGTTGGGGTATCTGGTCGGCACCTGCATCTTCGCCGTGGTGTTTGCGGTCTGCGCGCTGACGCAGATCAGGGCGCGCAGGTTCCGGCCCTTTCTATATTGGGCGACCATCATTGCCACCACTACCGTGGGCACCACGCTGGCCGACTTTGCCGACCGATCGCTGGGCATAGGCTACGCCGGCGGAGCCAGCCTGCTGCTGGCCTTGTTGCTGGGCGCACTGGCGCTGTGGCACCACAGCCTGGGAAGCGTGTCGGTGGCCAGCGTCAGCGAGCCCAGGGCAGAGGCGTTTTATTGGCTGACCATCATGTTTTCCCAGACCCTGGGGACGGCGCTTGGCGACTGGGCGGCCGATTCCATGGGGCTGGGCTACGGTGGCGCGGCCCTGGTGTTTGGCGCCTTGCTGGGCCTGGTGGCCCTGGCCTACCACTCCACGCGGCTGTCACGTACTTTGCTGTTCTGGCTGGCCTTCGTGCTCACGCGCCCGCTGGGCGCCGTGGTGGGTGACTTTCTGGACAAGCCGCTCGCCGCCGGCGGCCTGGCGCTCAGTCGCTATAGTGCCTCGGCGGTGTTGATCGCATTCATCGTTTGCAGCATCGTTTTATTGCCCCAAAAGCCTGCCAAGGCGGCACATTGAGTCACGCGCATGACGGTTGTCGAGTTGATCCAATCCTACGGTTATGTGGCCGTGGCCATAGGCACCTTCCTGGAGGGCGAAACCGTGCTGCTCGTCGCCGGCGCAGCCGCCAGCCGGGGCCACCTGTGGCTGCCGGCGGTGGTGGCCGTGGCGGCAGTGGCCAGCTTTGCCGGCGACCAGCTGTGTTTTTTCCTGGGGCGGCGCTACGGCAACCAGCTGCTGGCACGCTACCCGTCGCTGGTGGCGCGCACCACGCGCGCGCGGGCGCTGCTGGAGCGGCACAACCTGCCGGTGATCCTGTCGGTGCGCTTCCTGTACGGGTTGCGCATTGCCGGCCCCATGGCCATAGGCATGAGCGGCGTGCACTGGCTGCGCTTTTTCGTGCTCAACGCCATAGGCGCGCTGGTCTGGGCCATGGTCGTGGCCGGCGTGGGCTATGGTTTTGGCCATGCCATGGCGGGCTGGCTGGGCGCCATAGATGCCGACGAGCTGTGGGCCCTGGCCGCGGCCGCGCTGCTGGGCCTTGGCTGGTGGCTGTGGACGCATCTGCGGCACGCGCCGCGACCGCGGCAGGAGCGCTGAGCACCATGCGCGTACTGCTCGTCGAGGACGACCCCATGATTGGCGCGGCGGTGCAGCAGGCGCTGCGCGATGCCTCGTATGCCGTGGACTGGGTGCGCGACGGGCTCGCGGCCCTGTCCACGCTGGCCGGCCAGCATTACGACCTGGTGCTGCTGGACCTGGGCCTGCCGGGCAAGGACGGGCAGGAGGTGCTGGCCCGCATACGTGCCAGGGACAACCCCGTGCCGTTGCTCATCATCACTGCCCGCGACGGCCTGGATGAGCGGCTGCGCGGCCTGGACGGCGGCGCCGACGACTATGTGACCAAGCCCTTCGAGATGGCCGAGCTGCTGGCGCGCATGCGCGCCGTGCTGCGGCGCAAGGGCGGCAGCGCCGCGCCGCTGCTGGGCAACGGCGTGGTGTCGCTGGATCCGGCCACGCGCCAGGCCGGCGTGGCGGGCGGGCCGGTGGTGCAGCTGTCGGGGCGCGAGTTCGCGCTCTTGCAGGCGCTGCTGATTCGCCCCGGCGCCATCCTCTCGCGCGGCGAGCTGGAAGACCGCATCTACGGCTGGGGCGAGGAGGTGGAGAGCAATGCCGTGGAGTTCTTGATCCACGCGCTGCGGCGCAAGCTGGGCAGCGAGGTCATCAAGAACGTGCGGGGTGTGGGATGGATGGTGGCCAGGAACCGCTAGCCGGATCGGTGCAGCGGCGCCTGTCGCTGACGCTGGCGCTGGCCATCGCGGCCATGGCCGTGGTGGCCGGGGCGTTGTCGTTCCTGGCCGCCTACGACGAGACGCGCGAGCTGCAGGACGACGTGCTGCGTCGCGTGGCGCAATTGGTGGAGCTGCAGCGCCGCGTGGCGGCGGGGCCGCTGGATCTGCATATCCAGGGCGACGAGGACGACACCCGCGTCATCGTCCAGGGCCTGGGCGCCATCGCCCCGGCGCAGGGCCACGGCGCACAGGGCGGGCACCTGCCGCTGCCGGCCACGCTGCCCGACGGGCTGCGCAGCTTGGAGCTGGACGGCGAGCCCTATCGCGTGCTGGTGCGCACCACGGCCGCGGGAGAGCGCTTCGCCGTCGCCCAGGACTCGCGCCTGCGCCGCGAGCTGGCGCGCTACGGGGCGCTGCGCACGGTGCTGCCTTTCTTGCTGCTGGTGCCGGCGCTGCTGCTGGTGCTGGCGCGCCTGGTGCGCGAGCTGTTTCGGCCCATTACCGACCTGGCCCAGGAGGTCGATGCGCGCAGCGAGCATGACCTGCATCCCATAGCCTACGCCCCCGTACCGGCCGAAGTCCGCCCCTTCGTGCGCGCCATCAACCGCCTGCTGGCGCGCGTGGGTAAGTCCATGGACGCCCAGCGCCGCTTCGTCGCCGACGCCGCGCACGAGCTGCGCTCGCCGCTCACGGCCATGTCGCTGCAGGCACAGCGCCTGGCCGAGGCCGACATGCCCGCCGAGGCGCGCGAACGCCTGGCCACGCTGCGCCAGGGCATAGAGCGCGGCCGTGGCCTGCTCGATCAGCTGTTGTCCCTGGCCAAGGCCCAGGCCGCGGGCGACGCGCCGCGGGCGCCGGTGTCCGTGCAGGCCATGTTCCGGCGCGTGCTCGAAGACCTGATGCCGCTGGCCGAGGCCCGGCATATCGACATCGGCGTGGAAGGCGCGCAGGACGCCTGGCTTGACGTCAGCGAGCTGGATCTGTTCACCCTGCTCAGGAACCTGGTGGACAACGCCATACGCTACACGCCCGAGGGCGGGCGCGTTGACCTGTCGCTGGCCCACATGCCGGGCAAGGTCGAGCTGCGCGTGCAGGACACGGGCCCGGGCATTGCCCCGGCCGAGCGCGAGCGCGTGTTCGACCCGTTCTACCGCGTGCTTGGTAGCGGGCAGCTTGGCTCGGGCCTGGGGCTGGCCATCGTCCAGACCATTGCCACGCGCCTGGGGGCACAGGTTCGGTTGGGGTATGTGGACGAGGCGGCGCAGGCGGGGTTGAGCGTGGCAATCAGCATCCCGGTGGAGCCGCCGCGATAGCCCGCATGGCTTGCCCGACCCGCGTCATGCCCGCGCAGGCGGGCATCCAGGCCTTGCCGTGGGCCGTGGATCCC
>JAFEES010000095.1 GCA_018240995.1 Pseudomonadota bacterium
CTGGTGGCGCCCAATATGTTCAGCTGCTCGCCGCGGCGCGCCAGCTCGTACTCGAACAGGTTGCCCAAGAGCTGCATGGCCATGTCCTTGAAGGCCAGCGTGGGGCCGTTGGACAGGGCCTCGATCCACAGGCCGCCTTCCAGCTGGCGCAGGGGCACGATTTCCTTCGTGCCAAAGACCTCCTGCGTGTAGGTCTTGGCGCACAGGGCGCGCAAGTCGGCGGCGGGAATGTCGTCGATGTAGCGCGAGAGGATGCGGAACGCCAGCTCGGCGTAGCCCTCTTCGTGATACGCCTTGCGCAGCGCCGTCAGCTCGGCGTCGCCGATCTGCGGGTAGGCCTCGGGCAGGTACAGGCCGCCGTCGGGCGCCAGGCCTTCGAGCAGGATGTCGCAGAAACGCTTGCGGTCCGGGTGGCCGCGGGTGGACAGGTATTGCATGGTTTTACTCAAGCCTGAGGCGTATCTGCCCAGGGGTTGACGAGCCTGAGGCCCGTGTCTTGGAAATGGCGGGTGTTGCGGGTGACCAGGGGCAGGCCATGGTGCAGCGCCGTCGCGGCGATCACCATGTCCAGGGCGTCCTGCATGCGGCCCATGGCGCGTAGCGACGCCTTGAGGTCGCCAAACTGGCGCCACACGGCATCGTCGGAGGCAAGAATGCGGCCCTCGAATTGCTGGGCCAGCTCCAGCGCCCAGGCCTGTAGACGGTTGCGCTTGGCACCCTGCGGCAGGCAGGCAATGCCGTAATGGATTTCGGCAAAAGATGCCGCAGCAATCGCGCAATCATTGTGGTGCTGGCGCAGCCAATCGAGCACGCCAGTGTGGGGCTGGGGATAGGTGGATTCGGATAGCGTGCAGGTATCGAGCAGCCAGCGCATGGCGAGTCATTCCTCGCCAAACATGGGCGCTCGCCCCGGGCTGGTGTCACGCGGCATCTCGGGCAGGCCGCCCTCGACCTTGGGGGCGCTCAACAAAAACTCCAGGAACCCATCGTCGGCCGGCGCCTGCGCCTCGCCCTCGGTCACCGCCACCACCCGCACCACCGGCTTGCCATGGCGCGTGACGGTCTGCGGCCCCTCGCGCAGGGCGCGTTCTATCAACTCGCTGAAGTGGTTCTTGGCTTGTTGCACTTGCCAGACTGCGGACATGGCGGCCTCCTGAATGCTTTGATCTGGCCAGAATTTTAAAACTTCTGGCCAGATCAGGCCATCAGCTCAATTCTTCCTTGCGGATGCGCGTGATCGGTGCCAGCACCGTGGGCAGGGCCTGGATCTGGGCCAGCGCGGCGTCCATGTCGCCCTCGCGCGTGTCGTGGGTGAGGATGATCAGGTCGGTCTGGGTCGAACCCTCGCCCCCCACCTCGTCGGCCTCGCGCTGCAGCACGGCGTCGATGCTAATGCCGGCGTCGGCCACGATGCCGGTGATCCTGGCCAGCACGCCGGCCTGGTCGGCCACGCGTATGCGCAGGTAGTAGCTGGTGACCACATCGGCCATGGGCAGCACGGGCAGATCCTGGCCGGCCTCGCGCAGCGTGTGGTTCTGGAAGGCCAGCGGCGGCACGCGGTGCGTGGGGTCGGCCTCGATCAGGCGGGTGATGTCCACCAGGTCGGCGATCACGGAGCTGGCCGTGGGCTCGGCGCCCGCGCCCTTGCCGTAGTACAGCGTGGTGCCCACGGCGTCGCCATGCACCACCACGGCGTTCATCGCACCCTCCACATTGGCGATCAGCCGCTTGGCCGGCACCAGGGCCGGGTGCACGCGCAGCTCTATGCCATCAGGGGTGCGCTTGGTCGCGTCGCCCTGGCGGCGCTTGGCGATCCCCAGCAGCTTGATGCGGTAGCCCAGCTGCTCGGCGTAGCGGATGTCCGCGGCGCTCAGCTTGGTGATGCCCTCGACATAGGCCTTGTCGAACTGCACCGGGATGCCGAAGGCAATGGCGCTCATGATGGTGGCCTTGTGCGCGGCGTCCACGCCCTCGATGTCAAACGTCGGGTCGGCCTCGGCGTAGCCCAGGCGCTGCGCCTCTTTCAAGACCACGTCGAAGTCCAGGCCCTTGTCGCGCATCTCGGACAGGATGAAGTTGGTGGTGCCGTTGATGATGCCGGCCACCCACTGGATCTGGTTGGCCGACAGGCCCTCGCGCAGCGCCTTGATGATGGGAATGCCGCCGGCCACGGCCGCCTCGAAGGCCACGACCACGCCCTTTTCGGCCGCGGCCTTGAAGATCTCGGTGCCGTGCACGGCCAGCAGCGCCTTGTTGGCCGTGACCACATGCTTGCCGGCGGCAATGGCCTCCAGCACCAGCTCGCGCGCCAGCCCGGTGCCACCGATGAGTTCGACAACGATCTCGATGTCGGCGTTGCGGATGATGTCACGGGCATCGGCCGTCACCGGTACCGCATCGCCGACGATGGCGCGCGCCTTGGCCAGGTCGCGGCGCGAAACCATGACCAGCTCGATGCCGCGGCCGGCGCGGCGCCGGATTTCCTCCTGGTTGCGCTGCAGCACGTTGAACACGCCGCCGCCCACGGTGCCAAGGCCCAGCAGGCCGACTTGGATGGGTTTCATATCAGGTTTACCAATCAAAAAGGGGCTCAACGCTTGCCACCCAAGCGCCGGTAGCTATCAAAATTGTTACGCCGCCTTGGCGTTGCGCTGGCGGTACAGTGCCAGGAAGTCCGCCAGGCGCGAGACGGCCTCGCGCAGGTCGTCCTCATGCGGCAGGAAGACGATGCGGAAATGCTGGTTGTCGGGGAAGTTGAAGCCCGAGCCCTGCACCAGCATCACGCGCGTGGCGCGCAGCACCTGCATGAAAAACTCGCGATCGTCGGCGATCGGATACATGTCCGGGTCGAGGCGCGGGAACATGTACAGCGCCGCCTGAGGCTTGACGCAAGTGACGCCGGGAATTTTCGTGATCAGCTCATAGGCCAGGTCGCGCTGGCGGCACAGTCGCCCGCCCTCCCTGACCAGGTCGTTGATGCTCTGGTAGCCGCCCAAGGCGGTCTGTATGGCCCACTGGCCGGGCACGTTGGAGCCGAGCTTGATGTTGGCCAGCATGTTCAGGCCCTCGATGTAGTCGCGCGCTGCCGTCTTGTCGCCCGAGATCACCATCCAGCCCGCGCGAAACCCGCAACTGCGGTAGGCCTTGGACAGCGAGTTGAAGGTCAGCGTCAGCACATCGGTGGACAGGCTGGCGATCGCCGTGTGGCGCACGCCGTCGTACAGCACCTTGTCGTAGACCTCGTCGGCAAACAGCACCAGCTCGTGCTCGCGCGCGATCGCGACGATGCCGCGCAGCAGCTCGTCCGAATACAGCGCGCCCGTGGGGTTGTTGGGGTTGATGACCACGATGCCGCGCGTGCGCGGGGTGATCTTGGCGCGGATGTCGGCCAGGTTCGGCATCCAGCCGTTGTCCTCGTCGCACAGGTAATGCACGGGCTTGCCGCCGGCAAGGCTGGCCGATGCCGTCCACAGCGGGTAGTCGGGCGCGGGCACGAGCAGCTCGTCGCCGTCGTCCAGCAGCGCCATGGTGGCCATCACGATCAGGTCGCTGGCGCCGTTGCCCAGGTAGATGTCGTCCAGCGTCACGCCGGCCACGCCCTGCTGCTGGCTGTAATGCATCACCGCCTTGCGCGCGGCGAAGATGCCCTTGCTGTCGGAATAACCCGCCGAGTTGGGCAGGTTGCGGATCATGTCCTGCTGGATCTCCTCGGGCGCATCGAAGCCGAACGGCGCCAGGTTGCCGATGTTCAGCTTGATGATCTTCTGACCCTCGTCCTCCATCTGCTTGGCCGCGTCCACGATGGGGCCGCGGACATCGTAGAGAACATTGTTGAGCTTGGCGGATTTGTGGATGGGCTTCATGCGCGGGCGGGTCGTCAGGAGCTGGCACCAACGGCGCCAAGTGGGACAATCGATGAAACCTATAATTTAAGCACAGTTCCCACCCCGAGACCCGCCGCCAACGGCGGGCGCAGACCTCACGGCGCCATGAAATTCCAGCCCGAACGCTACGACGTGCAGACCATCACGGCCTATGGGCCCGGCTGGCTCAGGGTGGATGCCGACAGAATCACCAGCAGCGTCATCGTCGGCGCGCGCGGCCAGCGCATCGCCTGGGACTGCGGCCGCTTCGAAGACCTCACACCCGCCCACTTCGCGCAACTGGCCGAGCTGGACGCCGAGGTGATCATCTTTGGCAGCGGCGCGCGCAACCGTTTCCCCCCGCCCGCCTGGCTGCAGCCGCTGATGGCCAGGCGCATGGGCCTGGAAACCATGGACACCCAGGCTGCCTGCCGCACCTACAACATCCTCGCCGGCGAGGGGCGCAACGTGGTCGCGGCCCTGCTGCTGGAGGCCTGAAGCCGGCGGCACCGATTTCGCCCGCTTAGAATATGTGGCTTGCCTGGAGACTTGGGTGAGTGGTTTAAACCAGCAGTCTTGAAAACTGCCGACGGGCAACCGTCCGTGAGTTCGAATCTCACAGTCTCCGCCAGTAAGCAAGCAAACAAGCGCCTCTCGGGGCGCTTTTTTGTTTTTATCTACCATCGTTTCTACCATCCGGTTTGCGGTTGGATCAGATGCGCTGGAACGACGTTGGACATTCCAGCGTGGAAGATGGGAGTGCAGCACTGCCAAGATCAGGTGCCGTCTTGGCAATCTTCGGCGCTGAAGTTCAGCGCTGCGTCTGCCCCCAGTCGCGCGCAAGCTCATACACCTCCGGCATCCACGCCTCTCTGCTGGAGAACACCACCACCATCCGGTCGTTACCGTAGTTCCAGCCGATACGCTGACCACCCCAGCCAGTGGCCCATGCCGTGCCCGGTGCCGTCGTGTTTTCCGTCCAGAGAAAAAATCCGTAGCCTCCGAACATACGTCCATGCTTGCGGGCCGCAGGGTTGCGGTCATTGCCGATCTGCTTGGCCATCGCGGCCTTCACGAAGTCACCGAAGCAATCCGACCTCTTGGACGATTCCTTGACCCACACAGCGAAGCGCATCCAGTCTTCCATGCGCAGCCGCATGCCGGAGTCCCCCAGCCCATTCTTGGCACGGTCTTGCGAGTACAGCCCCGGATGTGCGGCGCCCATCGGGTTGAGCACCTGCTCTTGAATCCACTGGCTCAGCGGCATGCCGGTTGCGCGGCTGACCATGAGGCCGAGCGTCATGGGGTCCGTGGACTTGTACGCGAACACCTCGCCGGGCTTGTACTCAGAGAACGCACCACGCGCAGCCTTGGCAATGCGATCCGTCGCAATCAACTCTGCGAGGTTCAGTAGGCCCTGGTTCCAGTCCTTGGTCTGCTCTGGCGTCCAGATGGTGCTGTCGCCATTCTGCTCGGCCGCACCCGATGCCATGCGCAGCAGATCGTGCACCGTGGCATTGCCCAGCGCCTTCCCCTGCAGTTCCGGCAGCACGTCACCGGCCTTGGACTGCAGCGTGAGATTGCCCGCGCAGATGGCTTGCCCCACCGCCATGGCCGTGACCGTCTTGCCCATGGACATGCCGAAGAACAGGGATTCGGAATCGGCCGGGGCGTTGAACACGGAGTACACGATGGTGTTGCCGTCCATCAGCGCAAAGGCCTTGGCGGGCCGTTGGCCGACGAGGGCGCGAGCACGGTCTACGAGAGCGCTTTCTCCAGCCGATGGTGCGCGGTTATTCAGCGTGCTCGGGTTGGGGCTGGGCTGCGTGATCTGGAACCAGCGCGGGCCGGTCTTGGCCAGCAGCCATTCGTCCGGCGCGGCTGCACCGCCGTCTGCCACTGGAGTGACCTGAGCCATTACGCTTGCGCAAAAGGTCAACGCGACCCCAGCCAGCAGCCGCAAGGAAAACTTGGCGGCGCGCTTCATTGGATGCCTTTAAGAAATGCCAGAACGTCTTTTACGGCCTGCTCGCGGGCCTTCTCGTTACTTTCCACCGTGACCCAGGACGTCTGCCTGCACTTTGGCACGTAGGCGTTCCATTCCGCATTGTCAGTGAAGGACTTACCCGAATATTTGTCGTGAGCTGGACCCCAACTACGGTCGTTTGCCCCGTAGGGCATTCGTACGTCCATGGAGCAGAGATTGAAGTTGCCTTCGTTGTACTTCTTCCATGGTTGGTTGAGCCGGTCAAACACATGCGTTGCACCCGGATAAATCTTGTAGCTCACCGGATTGCCTGCTGCGGCGTACTCCTCTGCCAACTCCATACAAGGCTTTGGCAAGGTCATGTCGTCTTTTTCACCAAGAATCATGAGCAGGGGTGCGGGTAGCTTGCTGTGGTGATCCACCCGGTAGCGCATGTTGCAGCCGGGGTAGACCGCCACGCTGCCGGCCCATTTCACGTTGGCGGGAAGCACATGCTGCTGGTACGTCGGCCATGCAGCATCCAGCAAGGCTTGCCCGCCGCGCGACCAACCCATGTGGAAGATGCGGCTGCTGTCAATCTGCGGATGGGTTGCCAGCAACTTGAGGGCAAACAGGGCATCCGTAGTGTTGGCAACCGTATTCCACGTCAACTGCTTTGTAGGGCCGGTCACCCGGTCTTCTCCACGCGGCTTGAAGCTGTCCACGACGAACACGGCATACCCCGCGTTGTTCAGAGCTTTTGCCCATATATCGAAGTACACGCCGCTGACGCCCTCACTGCCGTGCGAGAACACCACTGCTGGTACCTTTCCGCTGCTCGCTTGGGTTGGCATCAACAGATCGCCGTAGACCGTGACTTCAGGACCCAGCCGACCACGGATCAGGGCCCATCGGTGATCGGGAGTGGAGGATGTGAACTCAATGCGACCAGTCTGACCGCCACTGAGGTCGGATAGTGGCGCTGCATAAACGGCCGGAGACAGAGAGACGGTGGTCCATATCCCCGCAATGAGGAGCAAAGCAGAGAGCTTTCGTTTATTCATTTTTTGGGCAAACAAGGGATCAACAAACTACGGTAGCAACCGCGACTATTGCGCGGATGGCAGGTGCCGCTCGATAAAGGCAAGAATGTCTTTGCGCATGATCTCGGTGTACTTGTTGTTGCGGCAGACCGGGAACTGGTTGTACTTGTTGAGAGCATTGGAACAACTGCCATCGACTCCTGGCCGACCGATGCCGCCACTGGGTGAATCCCACGAGTGGGTCGCTCCTTCAAAGTTAGTCCACTTCTCTACGCCTTTGAACACCTTCTCAACATTGCACTGCGACAAGGGTGTTGCCGAGTCATTGGTGCCGGTAAACGCAATCACAGGCGCCACATAGTTGCCGAGAGGTGGGGCAAACTGCTTGTCCGTGGTACCGCTGGGGGAGCGGCCGAAGATCGACTCTTTGACGTAGCAGTTGGGGTACAGCGATGCACCGCCGACCAGCAGGGATTTCACCTCACTGCTGAGGTTGTGATTGCTGAAAGCTCGCAACACAGTCCAACCACCTTGGCTGCCACCGATCACGAAGGTCTTCTTCGGATCAGCGCCTTGGCTTTGCGTAAAACGCGCTGCTGCGATCAGATCGAGTACGCGCATGTTGGCACCGTACTCCGTCCATGCAAGCCAGTTCTCCGACTTTCCGCGCGACCAGTAGGAGTCCAAGATCAGCACGTTGGCCTTGAGTTCTTTGCGCAGCCAAACTGCCATATCCACGTTGGCCGGGGAGATGCCGTGGCCTCCGTGCACGATGATCACGGTGGGCTGCTCAAACACGGGCGCCTGCTGAGGGCTCCAGCTTGAGATCAGCTTTCCCTTGCCGTTGTACGCGGGGACGTTGGCGGCGAACAGATTCATGCCGTAAGCCGCCATGGGCCGCTCCAATTCCCAACCGTTGGGTTTCTCGGGGGCGAACTGCACAGTGATGGCAGGTTGAAACTTCTCTACAGGGATCACATCGTCATTTGCATGGCTGGTCATTGAAGCCACGCCGATAGCCATCACGGCGGTCAAGCGAGAAACAGCCTTGAGAAATTGTCTGGTCATGTGAATGCTCTTTTTGTTGGGTGATCCATCAGGGAAGCTGCAGAGGCCGTGAGTCCACATGCATCCCATAGCGATCAAGCTCTTTCGCGCTTATCGCGGACATGGCGTCACTCTGGCAACGCAGATCAGCAATGCGCTTGCCACTCTGCTCCACTACCACTCCCTTGCGTCCATTTTCACCGTCACCGGCATAAACGACATAGCGATAGTTGCCCTTGTCGAAGGACAGGAAGTTCACTGCCGTACTGTCTTGAACGACCTGTGAGCCACGCTGGAAAGCTGAAGCCGCACCAGCGCCACCGTTCGGATACTCCATCTCTACCGCCCCTTCCAGCGGTGCTATCCGGTATGTCAACTGCTCATTGCCATCACTGCGCCCCGTACACACCGAGGCTCGCTTCTTTCCGGTGGAACACGCAAAGATCGGGGTCTCAGCGGCCGTACATAGATGCGGGACGGTCACAGCCGTAGCTGCAGCCGTCACGTTGGCTGGCGGAGGAACTGGCGCTGCAGCGGGTGCAGTGTTCGCAGGCGCTGGCGTAGCTACGACCGGCGCAGGCTGGGCCACTGGTGAAACCGCTGCTGGAGGTGGCTCCGCTGGCTTGGCCTCGGCTGCTGGCGAAGCTTCACCAGCGATCTTGGCAATCTCCGCTTCGCTCTTGTCGAACACCCGGAGCATAGCCAGATCGTGGAACAGCCCCATGAATGCCAAGTGTCCCGTGAGCTTGACCAGTATCTCTTTGCTGTCTTCGGTTCGCTGGACGGTATAG
>JAFEES010000096.1 GCA_018240995.1 Pseudomonadota bacterium
AATCAACATGACCAAAGCTGCTGAACTCCGCCAAAAGGACGTGGCCGGCCTGGAGGCCGAAATCAAGTCGCTGCAAAAGGCCCATTTCGGCCTGCGCATGCAAAAGGCCACGCAACAACTGGGCAACACCAACACGCTGCGTACCACGCGCCGTGACATTGCCCGCGCCAAGACCATTCTTGCTGAAAAGCAAGCCGCCAAGTAATCCCGGAGCGAACATGACGGAAGCCAAACCCTCCCTCAAGCGCACCTTGATTGGCAAGGTGGTCAGCGACAAGCGTACCAAGACCGTGACCGTGCTCGTCGAGCGCCGCGTCAAGCACCCCATCTACGACAAGATCATGATCCGGTCGAGCAAGTACCACGCCCACGACGAAAACGGCGAGTACAAGATGGGCGACACCATCGAGATCACGGAAAGCCGCCCGCTTTCCAAGACCAAGAACTGGGTCGCCACGCGCCTGGTGCAAAAGGCCGCACTGGTCTAAGCCATATCGGCCCTCGGGCAGCAATGCCCACGAAAACGACCCACAATGTGGGTCGTTTTTTTTTCATCCCAAGGAGTCAAGCATGATCAAAGTCGGAGACCAACTACCCGCCACCACGCTGATGGAATACATCGAGGTCGAGGGCAATGGCTGCAGCGTCGGCCCGAACGCCGTGGACGTGCAAAAGGCCGCTGCAGGCAAGACCATTGCGCTGTTCGCCGTCCCGGGCGCCTTTACGCCCACCTGTTCCAATCAGCATGTGCCGGGTTATGTGGCCCAGGCCGATGCTCTGAAGGCCGCCGGCGTGGATGAGATCTGGTGCCTGGCCGTGAACGACGCCTTTGTCATGGGCGCCTGGGCGCGCGACCAGAAGACGGGCAGCAAGGTGCGCATGCTGGCCGACGGCGACGCCGCCTTTGCCAAGGCCACGGGTCTGACGCTGGATCTGAACGGCAAGGGCCTGGGCCTGCGCAGCAACCGCTACTCCATGCTCGTCAAGGATGGCAAGGTGGTGAAGTTGAATGTGGAAGGGCCGGGCAAGTTCGAGGTCAGCGACGCCGCCACCATGCTCGGCCAGCTCAAGGGCTGAGACTGCGCCGGCGGTACACGGGCCGGCACTTTCTTTCAGGGTCGATGTACTAGTCGATGTCTGCCTTGAGGTAATGCGAGCCGGCCAGGGGGTTGTGGTAATAGGGTGGAATTTCGACGAACCCCAGTTCGGCATACAGCGCTCGGGCTGCCTCCATGCCATCAAGTGTATCCAGCAGCATGCAGGCGTAGCCGGCGCGCCGGCCCATGTCCAGCATGGCCTCGGCCAGCTGGCGCCCCAGGCCGAAGCCGCGAAAGGCCTTGCGCACGTACAGGCGTTTCATCTCGCAGGCATTGGGATAGTCAGCCGTGTCCAGCGGCCGCAGTGCGCAGCAGCCGGCGATACTGCCTTCCACCTGCGCCAGCAGGATGTGCCCGCGCGGCGGCGCATAGTCACCCGGCAGGGCCGCTAGCTCCTCGGCAAAATTCTGGAACGACAGATCCACGTCCAGGCTGTCGGCATATTCTTGGAAGAGCTCGCGCACCATGGGCATTTCATGCGCCAGGGTCGGGCTCAGCAGGGTGACGGCGGGGGATTCATCCACGGCTACGGGGTACTCTCGCGTGTTCGGGTGCGGGCCTCAGTGTATAGGCAGGATTTCACTCCCCCAGGCTTGCCACCCACCAGGCCAAGGCTGCCGCCAGCGCCAGCACCAGCGTCGCCCAGGTGCGGCTTTTGGCGTCATCACGTGCGCTGCGCTCCTGGCTGGGCCATTGCTTGTCGCCACGCAGCATGGCGCGCACCAGGGGCCGGTGTCGCACCAGGGTATAGAAGGTGATGGCGCACAGGTGCAGGGCGATGAAGGCCAGCAGCAGGTACTGGCCCACGTCCTTGTGGTACCAGCTCGCCAGGTTCACCCAGTCACCCGACACATGGCGCGCCAGCGGGCCGGCAAAAGAGATCTCGTCATCGCTCATCAGCCCGCTGCCCACCTGCGCCAGCAGCAGGGCGAGCAAGGTGAACACCGACAACGCGCCCAGAGGCGAGTGGCCGACGTCATCATCGGACTGGCCGCGCCCACTCACGTAGCGCAGCAGGCGTGTGGGCGAATACACAAAGCTGGCAAAGCGCGACCAGTAGCCGCCGACGAAGCCCCACACCAGCCGAAATGCCAGCAGCGCCAGCATCACGTAGCCCAGGCGCAGATGCCACTGCATGGCGTCGGCCCCGAGCTTGGCGCTGACGACCAGGGCGATGGTGGTGGCGACGAGCGACCAGTGGAACAGGCGCGTGGGCAGATCCCAGACGCGTAGCTTGTGCAGCATGGTGAATGGCTTCGGGGCAAACGATAAGCGGCTATTGTGCCCGGCAGCGGGCTGTAACGGACGCACGGGCGTTACCGGGCACAATGCACGCCAGCCGGCGAGTCGGCATACTGTACGGTGCTAAGCGCCACCACGGCATTGCCACTTTGTTCAACCCTCAAGCACAACATGGTGCACCTATGACCTTCAAGAAGATCGCCATCGCCACCACCGTTTCCGCGGCGGCCCTGCTGTCGCTGCCGCCGCGGCGCAGTTCGCCAAGCCCGAAGAGGCCATCAAATACCGCCAGAGCGCGCTGTTTGTGATGGGCCAGCATTTCGGCCGCATCGGCGCGATGGTCAACGGCAAGATTCCTTTTGACGCCAAGGCGGCGCAACAAAATGCCGACGTGGTGGCCTCCGTGGCCGGCCTGCCATGGGCCGGCTTCGGGCCAGGAACGGAAAAAGGCGCGCCCACCAAGGCCAAGCCCGGCATCTGGACTGAGCACGCCAAGTTCACCGAGAAGTGGGAAAAGCTCCAGACCGAGGTGGCCAAGCTCGATGCGGCCGCCAAGACCGGCAACCTGGACAACCTGAAGGCCGCCTTCGGCCCCACGGCCAATGCCTGCAAGTCCTGCCACGATGACTATCGGGCACGCTGATGTGCTGTAAATAAAATAGCTGTTTGCGCTGTGTCAGCAAGTAAAAAGGCCGGTTTCCGTAAGAAAACCGGCCTTTTGTTTGCGATGTGTCGTACCCGGGTTCAGGCCTCGGCCAGAAGGCGCTCGATGAGCTGGTGCAACTCCTTGAAATCGGGAGCGCCTACGTAGCTTTTCACGATCTCGCCGCGCTTGTTGACGATGTAGGTGGTGGGGGTGAGCTTCACGTCGCCCCAGGCCTTGGCCACGGCGCCGGTGTTGTCTATGGCCACCTTGAAGGGCAGCTTGCGCGTTTCGGTGAAGTTCACCACATAGCTGGGCGGGTCGTAGCTCATGGCCACGGCCAGGGTCTCGAAGCCACGGCCCTGGTACTTGTCGTAGGTGGCGACGATCTCGGGCATTTCCGCCACGCAGGTGGTGCAGCTGGTGGCCCAGAAGTTCACCAGTGTGACCTTGCCCTTGAGGTCGGCGGTGGTCTGCTGCGAGCCGTCGAGCAGCACGAAGGTCGATTGCGGCGCCACCGAGGTGCCGGAGCCCAGCACCACCACGGCACCTATGGCTACACCCGCGGCGACCACGCCCGCCGCCAGCCACTGTTTCATCTGCATACCCTTGTTCCTCATGCCGCGCCCATTGAGGGCGCCCTAGTTGCGTCGCGATTGTGCCGCAGCGGCCGGGGCGCCGCCGTCGGTATGGGATTGCGTGCGCGGGGCGAAGGTTCCGGCATGCCGCCGCGCCGGCGCGGCGCGAGCGGCGGCCCGGGCACGGTGATAATGGCTGCGATTGTCGTACGCCATGAATACCCGTCTTTTCATCATTGCCCACGCTCCCCTGGCCCACGCACTGCGCGAATGCGCGCTGCATGTGTTTCCCGATTGCACGGATGAGGTGCTGGTGCTGGACGTGCCGCCGCAGGAGCCGCCCGAGCTGACGCTGGCCGCCGCGCAGGCCTTGCTGGCCAGCCAGGGCGAGGCGCCGGTGCTGGTGCTCACCGACGTGCTCGGCGCCACCCCGTGCAACGTGGCGCAGCGCCTGGTCGACGGCCGGCGCTCGCGCCTGATCGCCGGCGTGAACCTGCCCATGCTGCTGCGTGCCTGGTGCTACCGCGCCGAGCCGCTCGACGCGCTGGTGGCGCGCGCGCTGGCCGGCGCCACCCAGGGCGTGGTGCTGGTAGACCCGGCCAACGCCCCGCCCCCCCAACCGATCTGCCCTCCATGATCAAGAACAGCATCACCATCAGCAACAAGCTGGGCCTGCACGCCCGCGCCTCGGCCAAGCTCACCAAGCTCGCCGGCAGCTTCCCCTGCGAGGTTTGGATGAGCAAGGGCGAGCGCCGCATCAACGCCAAGAGCATCATGGGCGTGATGATGCTGGCCGCGGGCCTGGGCTCGCAGGTTGAGGTGGAGACCGATGGCGCGCAGGAGCAGGAGGCCATGCAGGCGCTGCTGGCGCTGATAGACGACAAGTTCGGCGAGGGCGAATAGCCACCAGGGAGGCGCACATGACCTTCTCCATTCACGGCCTGGCCGTTGCGCGCGGCATAGCCATTGGGCGAGCGGTGCTGGCCGCGTCCAGCCGCCTGGAGGTGGCGCACTACTTCATCGAACCCACCCAGGTGCAGGCCGAGATTGCGCGCGTGCGCAGCGGCCGCAATGCCGTCATAGAGGAACTGCAGCGCCTGCGCGCCGACCTGCCGCCGGACGCGCCCGCGGAGCTCGCGGCCCTGCTGGACGTGCACCTGCTGCTGCTGCAGGACGAGATGCTGGTGAGCGGCGTGAAGCACTGGATCACCGATCGCCTGTACAACGCCGAGTGGGCGCTGACCACGCAGCTGGAGATCATCAGCCGCCAGTTCGATGAGATGGAGGACGACTACCTGCGCGAGCGCAAGGCCGACCTGGAGCAGGTGGTGGAGCGCATCCTGCGTCGCATGAAGGGCGTGGCCAGTCCGGTGGCGCCGCCGCCGCGCAGCCCACGCCGCCAGGCCGAGGCCGGCGCCGAGGCCGAATACCTGCAGGGCGACGCCGCCGACGTGCCGCTGGTGCTGGTGGCGCACGACCTGTCGCCGGCCGACATGCTGCAGTTCAAGCAAAGCGTGTTTGCCGGCTTCATCACCGACGTCGGCGGCAAGACCAGCCACACGGCCATCGTGGCGCGCAGCATGGACATTCCGGCCGTGGTGGGCGCGCGCGGCGCCGGCCAGCTGGTGCGCCAGGACGACTGGGTCATCATCGATGGCGATGCGGGCGCCATCATCGTCGATCCCTCGCCCATCATCCTGGCCGAATACAGCTTCAAGCAGCGCCAGATCGCCCTGGAACGCGAACGCCTGGCACGCCTGCGGCACACGCCGGCGGTGACGCTGGACGCCCAGGCCATCGAGCTGCTGGCGAACATCGAGCAGCCTGGCGACGTGGCCGCGGCCCTGCGTGCCGGCGCGGAGGGCGTGGGGCTGTTCCGCAGCGAATTCCTGTTCATGGGGCGTGCCGGCCGCCTGCCGGACGAGGAGGAGCAGTACCAGGCCTATCGCGAGGCTGTGCAGGGCATGCGGGGCCTGCCGGTCACCATACGCACCATAGACGTGGGCGCCGACAAGCCGCTGGACAAGGCGCACAAGGACAGCTCGCTCAACCCCGCGCTGGGCCTGCGCGCGATCCGCTGGAGCCTGGCCGATCCGGCCATGTTCCGCACCCAGCTGCGTGCCGTGCTGCGCGCGGCCGTGCATGGGCCGGTGAAGCTGCTGTTCCCCATGCTGGCGCATGTGAGCGAGATCCGTCAGACCCTGGCACAGGTGGATCTGGCGCGCGCCGAGCTGGACGCGCGCGGCGCGGCCTACGGCAGCGTGCAGCTGGGCGCCATGATCGAGATTCCGGCAGCGGCGCTCATGGTGCAGCAGTTCCTGCAGTACTTCGACTATCTCTCGATTGGCACGAACGATCTGATCCAGTACACGCTGGCCATAGACCGCGCCGACGAGGCCGTGGCCGACTTGTACGACCCGCTGCACCCGGCCGTGCTGCACCTGGTGGCCGACGTCATCACCGCCGGGGCGCGCCAGGGCAAGAGCGTGAGCGTGTGCGGCGAGATGGCGGGCGACGTGGCCATGACGCGGCTGTTGCTGGGTCTGGGCCTGCGCAGCTTTTCCATGCAGCCGGCGCAGATCCTGGCCGTGAAGCAGGAGGTGCTGCGCGCCGACGCACGCAAGCTCGCCGACTGGGCACGGCAGGTGCTGGCGGCGGATGATCCGGCGAGCTACATGGAGGCCGCCTGAGGCGGTCTGGTGTCAGCGCGCCAGGCGCAGCGCCAGCTGGCGCCCGAGCACGCTGGCGGCGTCATCCCAGCTCGTATGCACGCCCAGGCGCGCCAGATCCACGGTTTGCAGCCCGGCATAGCCGCAGGGGTTGATGCGGGAAAACGGCTCCAAGTCCATGGCCACGTTCAGCGCCACGCCATGGTAGGTGCAGTGGCGCGACACCTTGATGCCGATGGCCGCGATCTTGCCCAGGCCGCTGAAGTCGGGCTGCGGGCGCGCGCCGTCAGCGGCACGCTTTTTCGGCCGCTGCGCCAGCATGGCGTGACTGCCGGGGTCGTCCAGGCGCACGTAGATGCCTGGCGCACCGTCCACCCGGTGCCCGGTGACGCCATAGTGCGCCAGGGTGCGGATCACGGCTTCTTCCAGTCGGTACACATATTCCTTGACGTAGTAGCCCAGGCGCTGCAGGTCCAGCAGCGGGTAGGCCACCACCTGGCCCGGGCCATGGTGCGTCACCTGTCCGCCGCGGTTGGTCGCCATCACCGGGATGTCGCCCGGCGTCAGGACATGATCATTTTTGGCAGCAAAGCCAAGTGTATAAACCGCAGGATGCTCACAAATCCATAGTTCATCGGGGGTGTCGGCGGTGCGCTCGGCGGTGAAGCGCTGCATGGCGGCCACGGCGTCACCATAGCCCACCCGGCCCAGCAGCCGCGCCTGCAGCGCTGGCGCCGTCACAGCACGACCTTCACCATGGGGTGCGAGGACAGGGCGCGGTACAAATCGTCGAGTTGCTCGCGGCTGGTGGCGGTGATGGTGATGGTCACGCCCAGGTAGTTGCCGGCCCGGCTGTCGCGCAGCTCGACGGTGGCAGCGTCGAAGCTGGGGTCGAAGCGTTGCGCAAGCTCGGTGACGGCATGCACGAAGCCGTTGACGTTCGCACCCATGACCTTGATGGGAAAGCGCGACGGATATTCGATGAGCGAATCCTTGCGCGGGTCAGTGGCCGGGGTGTCTGGTGTGGTGCTCATGGCTGGGCTTTCAAAGGTCGGCGGCGGCAACTTGCCAGGGTGTGCGTGGCTAGCGGCCAGGCGCCGGCCGCTAGCCGCGTTGGCATGTAACCACACCGCAGCGGGGCGTTGCCAACGCCTTGATGATGCAATTTTGGCGCAGGCGGGGTTTTTACCTATAATGAGGGGCTTTGTGAGAAACCAGACACGTGGCGCAGGCAACTACCCGCGAGAAAGTCACCGCCTCCGATGCTGAATCTGAGGTTGAAGATCCGGACTTCAAGCCCCTGACTGCGCAGCAGGCCCAGGAGTGGCGCGGGCGCCAGCCGCCGTTGTCGGTGTGGCGCATCGTCGCCGCGCAGGCGCTGGTGGGCGTGCTGGTTGCGCTGTTGGCCTGGTGGCTGACGGGGCGCGCGCAGGTGGCCTGGTCGGCTGCCTACGGGGGCTTGTCGGTGGTGCTGCCGGCGGCGCTGTTTGCGCGCGGCATGGCGCGTAGACGAACATCCGCCGGGGCTGCGATGGCAGGCCTGATGGCCTGGGAGCTGGTGAAGATTGCTTTGACCGTCGCCATGCTGGCGGCGGCGCCCAGGCTGGTGCCGGGGCTCAGTTGGCTGGCACTGCTGGCCGGCATGGTGGTAACGATGAAAACGTACTGGGTCGCGCTGCTGGTGCGCCCTGGTGTCCGACGAACCGATTGATATTTGAGAGAAGAGTAGTCCGATGTCCGCAGAAGCGAATGCACCGACCGCCAGTGAATACATCGTTCACCACCTGCAGCACTTGCAGAACGTAAAGCAGGGCTTCATCGTTGATTTTTCGGTGATCAACCTCGACTCCATCGCCGTCGGCGCGCTACTGGGCGCGTTGATGCTGCTCGTCCTCTGGTCGGCGGCGCGCAAGGCCAGTTCCGGCGTGCCGGGGCGTTTCCAGGCCGCGGTGGAGATCATGGTCGAGATGGTGGACAACCAGGCCAAGGCCAATATCCACAACGCGCAAAGCCGCAAGTTCATCGCCCCTCTGGCGCTCACCGTGTTCATCTGGATCTTCCTGATGAACGCCATGGACATGCTGCCCGTGGATCTGCTGCCGGTGCTGTGGCAGGGGGCGACTGGTGACAGCCACGCCGTGCTGCGCGTCGTGCCCACGGCCGACCTGTCCACCACGCTGGGCCTGTCTTCCGCCGTGCTGCTGCTGTGCTTTTACTACAGCATCAAGATCAAGGGTCTGGGCGGCTGGATCCACGAGCTGTTCACGGCGCCGTTCGGCACCAGCAAGAACCCGCTGTTCGCAATCATTCTCGGTGTGGTGAACTTCGCCATGCAGATCATCGAATACCTTGCCAAGACGGTCTCGCACGGCATGCGACTGTTTGGCAACATGTACGCTGGTGAGTTGGTGTTCATGCTG
>JAFEES010000097.1 GCA_018240995.1 Pseudomonadota bacterium
TGTCCACCAGCCGTTGTATCGGCGCCTTGGCGGCCTGGGCGTCCTCCACCAGGCGGATGATGCGCGCCAGCACCGTCTCGGCGCCCACGGCCGTCACCTGCATCACAATGCGGCCATCGCCGTTGATCGACCCGCCCGTGAGCTGCCCGCCCGCCTCGCGCAGCACGGGCAGGGGCTCGCCGGTCAGCATGGACTCGTCCACCTGGGTGTGGCCCTCACGCACCAGCCCATCCACCGGAATGCGCTCACCCGGGCGCACCACCAGGCGGTCGCCGGCCATGACCTCGGCGATGGGCACGTCCACCTCGCCGTCGCGCGAGAGCAGATGCGCCACCTCGGGCCGCAGCGCGTGCAGCGCGCGAATCGCCGCCGTGGTCTGGCGCTTGGCACGCGCCTCCAGCCACTTGCCCAGCAACACCAGGGTGATGACCACGGCCGAGGCCTCGAAATACAGATGCGGCGCGTGCCCCGGCGCGGCCGTGAGCCACAGCCACAGCGACAGGCCGTAGCCGGCGCTGGTGCCCATGGCCACCAGCAGATCCATGTTGCCGGTCAGCGCCCGGGCCGCATGCCAGCCGGCCTTGTAGAAACGCGCGCCCAGCCAAAACTGCACCGGCGTGGCCAGCAAGAACTGCGCCCAGGCCGGCAGCATCCAGTGCCGGCCGAACAGATCGCCGAACATGGGCAGCACCAGCGGCGCCGACAGCAGCAGGCCCACCGCCACCGGCATGAAGCCGGCCCAGCGCGATTGCTCCTGCGCCTCGTCCGCCTCCTGCTCGGCGGCGCTGCGCGGCTCATAGCCGGCGTTGCGCACGGCGCGGCGCAGCACGGCGTCCATGCCCGGGGCCGTGGCCGGGTCGTAAACGATGTGCGCGCGCTCGGTCGCCAGGTTCACCGTGGCGTCCTGCACGCCCGGCACCTTGCGCAGCGCGCGCTCCACACGGCCCACGCAGCTGGCGCAGGTCATGCCGCCCACGCCAAGGTCCAGCGTTTGCGCGGTAGCGGTTGGTGAAAGGGTGGCAGAGGTCATGGCGAGCACCTTGGAGTCAAGCATGGGCCCCACCTTAAACCCTCACATGATGGCAAAGTCAAGTCACAGCGTGGCGCTTGACTTTCACACCATGTTAGGCTTCATCATGGAGCCCTGTTCAACACCCAAGGCAGCGAAAGGATCCCTCCATGCAATACCAGTTTCAAGTCACCGGTATGACCTGCGGCCACTGCGAACGCGCCGTGGTGCACGCGGTGCGCAGCATCGACGAAGAGGCCGTCGTCAAGGTAGACCTGCCCACAGGACAGGTGACGGTGGAAAGCGACAAGGCACGCGACGCCATCGCCACCGCCATCCGCGAAGAGGGCTACCAGGTCGCGGCATGACCGCCCTCATCGCCCCGCGCTGGCCCGTGGCTATAGGCCAGGCCGCCGAGCGCGCCGGTGTTTCGCCACGCATGGTGCGCCACTACGAAGGCCTGGGCCTGCTGGCCGGCGTGGCGCGCACCGACAGCGGCTACCGCCAGTACACCGAGGCCGACGTGCACACGCTGCGCTTCATCCGCCGTGCGCGCGACCTGGGTTTTTCGATGGAAGAGATCGCCCAACTGCTGGGCCTGTGGCAGGACAAGGCGCGCGCCAGTGCCCAGGTCAAGCAGATTGCGCAAAGGCATATAGACAACCTGTCCGAGCGCATCGCCGCCATGCAGGCCATGCAGCGCAGCCTGCAGGCGCTGGTGGGCTGCTGCCATGGGGACGA
Organism: Pseudomonadota bacterium; assembly: GCA_018240995.1. Lineage (GTDB taxonomy): Bacteria > Pseudomonadota > Gammaproteobacteria > Burkholderiales > Burkholderiaceae_C > Alicycliphilus. The sequence continues at coordinate 1,751 of JAFEES010000097.1, forward strand.
GCGGCCGGACTGCCCCATCCTGGACGACCTGGCGGCAGAATGATTCCTAGGAGAATATACGTTTTTGGCACTCAAGAACATACATGAAACGCCTTCTCCGCTCAGCCGCAGCACTGCTGTGTGCCCTGTTCTTCGCCGGCGCGGCACTGGCCAAGCTGCAAGTGGCCACGCTCATCGTCCTACCCCAAGATCTGCGCCAGAACCCGCAGATCGTCACCGATCTGCAACGCGGGGGTATCAACCACGCCACGGTGTACCTCACCTGGGCCGATGTCGAAGCCCAGCCGGGCCAGTTTGATTTCTCGTCCTACGAGCCGTACTTCGACCAACTCACCCAGGGCGGACTGTCGCTCATCGTCGTACTCGACATGGGTGGGCGCATCTACTTCGACGCCATGGGCAAGCAGTTTCCCGGCCGCACTACCGTGCCCGACTGGTTGTATAAGCAGGTGCCCGAAGGAATTATGAAAAACTTCTCGGGTGAATTCACGCCGCAGCCCGACTTCATGAACCCCGCTGTGCGCAAGTACTCGGCCCGGTTTGTGCGTAATGCCGTGGCCCATCTGGCGCAACGCTATCCCGGCAAGATCACGGCCTACGCCATTGGCCTGCAGGAAGAGCATGAAATCAAGTACGGCCAGACCGGCTACCAATGGCGCGACTACGCCGGCGCCGCGCAGGCAGCCTTCCGCCAGCAAACGGGTGCGCCACTGCCAGTCATCAACTACACCAACGACATTGCCCTAGGCCTGCCCAGGACAGAGCCGCTGCTGCACACGCACAAGCAGTTCCGCGAAGCGCGCCTGAAGGATGCCACCTGCTTCTACGCAGACGCCATCCGCAGCCAGGGTGGGCGCGCCATGAGCTACTTTGGTGAACTCTTCACCACGCACGATGCCATCTACGCCACCAGCGTAGTCGAACAACTTGCCGACTGTCTGGACATTGCCGTCATCGACTACAACTTTTTCGACGGCTACAGCCTGTCGCCCGACGCGCGCGTGCTGCCCATGCTGGCCAACTACATGGCCTCGGTCGGCTACAAGCAAATCATGGTCGGCGCCTATGCCGAGCAATGGGAACGCGTGAAAAAGTCCGCCGATCTCCTACCCGTCATCAGCCGCACCCTGTCCGCTTCCCTGGCACAGGCGAACGTGATCGGCTACGAGGTGGGTGGCTTGCAACGCCAGTTTGACCCACACCTCGCGGGCACGCTGGATCTGGCAAAGCTCCAGGCCCTACGCGTGCAGCCACGCACACCCGCGACGGCAAACACGGCGCAAAAGCTCAGCGTGGGCATCCTCGCCTCCACCAGCAATTACTACGTGTGGCACGGCGATCGCAGCGGCGGCGTCAACGTGCACCGCGAGGCGCTGCTGGAAACCTTTAACCTCCTGAGCAATCAGCCAGGCATGGAGGTGCACGTCATAGGCGAAAAAAACCTGCAAGAAGGCGACCCGCTGCTGCAGCGCCTGAACGCCATCATGGTGCCGCACCAGGCCGCGCTACCCGCAGCCGTCAAGCAACGGCTCACGGCATATTGGAATAAGGGCGGTACACTGATCCAGGACATGCGCCTGGGGGAGTTCGACGAGAACGGCAAGCCCGTGTTCGACTGGATGCACGAGGTTTTCGGAATCGAGCACATTACGTGGAAGCCGCGCGGCGGCATCTTCACGACAGCCGACGGCCAGATCCTGCGCCTGAGATCCGCGCGCAAACTGTACACGGGCTACGCCGCGATGATCCCGCGCCCCGGCTTTCGCCTGCTGGCCACCGACCTCCTGAACAAGCGCCAAGGCATCATGGTGCGTGGCGAGCGCACACTGGCATTCGGCTTTACGCCACAGCTGGTGGACGACGCCACCCAGGCCATGTGGCAGCAGATTTTCGTGCGCGAAATCACCAACGCCATGCTGTGCCCCACGCCGACCACCTGTAGAACGCCTGCACCGCGCCTTTGAGCGCGAGGAAGAGTGGCTGCAGAAACAATGCCTATCTCCTCAATGCTTTTGCCCCCTCCCCAACTCATCGGGCGCTTTGCATGGGAAAAACGGATAGGCGGGAGGACATAAGCCAGGGTATTGCGGCCATTTTTCAGTGAGTTTGAGCCTTTTTGGTGTTCAATCGATTCCTGTAAGGCGTAGATTGCAATCAATCCTAAAAAAAACTTTATGACCCAGACCCCTTTGCTCGTCACGCGCCAGGGCGCCATTACCACCCTGCAATTCAACCGCCCCGAGGCCATGAACGCGCTGGATGTGCCGACCGCCCAGGCGCTGCTGGCGGCCGTGCAGGCGATTGCGCAAGACGCCGGCGTGCGCGCCGTGCTGCTCAAGGGAGCGGGCCGTGCCTTCGTCGCCGGGGGTGACCTGGCCACGCTGCAGGCCGACCCGGTGCAGGGCGCCCGCGATCTGCTGCAACCGCTGAACCAGGCGCTGCTACTGCTGCAAGGCCTGGACGCGCCGGTGATCGCCCAGGTGCATGGCGCAGCCGCCGGCGCCGGCCTGTCGCTGATGCTGATGTGCGACTTCGTGCTCGCCGCCGAAGGCAGCAAGTTCAACCTGGCCTACATCAACCTCGGCACCTGCTGCGACCTGGGTGCGTCCTGGGCGCTGCCGCGCCTGGTGGGCCTGCGGCGCGCGCTGGAGATCGCCATGCTCGGCGAAACCTTTGGCGTGGACGAGGCGCTGCGCCTGGGGCTTATCAACCGCGTGCTGCCGGCCGACGAACTGGAGGGCGCGGCCCAGGCCTTTGCCCAGCGCCTGGCTGGCGGCCCCACCCTGGCCTATGGTCATATGCGCCGCCTGCTGCGTGCCGGCCTGGACAACGACCTAGCCACCCAGTTGCAGGCCGAGGCCCGGGCCTTTGACGCCTGCGCCCGCAGCAGCGACCTGCGCGAGGGCATCGACGCTTTCCTGGCCAAGCGCAAGCCGCAGTTCAGCGGCGGCTGAATCCGCATAAAAAAAGCCGGCGGGCGCCGGCTGCTGGTATGCACGGGACGGCGCTCAGCCCCGCCGGCGCCGGCGCGCCGCAAGGCCCAGGGCGGCGATGCCAAGCAGGGCCAGGGTCGAGGGCTCGACCACGGTATTCCCGGGGTTGCCGGCGGGATCCGTGGCACCGGCCGTGATGACGGGGCCGGCCGTGGGCTCTTTCAAATCCAGCGAGGGCGCGACGGCCGGAAGATCACTGGGGCCATAGCTGTGCGGCGCGGCGCCCGGGCTGGCGTCTGCAAGCGCGGGCCCAACCGCATGTGTCACTCCGGGTGGCGCGTCACCAGTGCCAGTTCCAGGGTTGGCCGATACCGGGGCCAGCGTCGCGCCAGGGGTGCCGGCCCCCGTTGGGCCAGCAGACGCCCCTCCTGCCGGCGCGGACGAATCGGCCGCTGGTCGCGGCACGGCGGCCAAAGGCACTGGCGCAGGCTGCACGTTGCCACCGGAGGCCCTCGGTACGCCGCCTGCACCTGCCGCACCCGCGCCGATTGCCGAAGCGCCAACAACGCCAGCAGGGCCTGTGCTTGTCGCTACCACGGGGCTCGTGCCGCCGCTCTCGACACGCGGCGCTGGATCGGGCTCGGGAGCGACGCCGAGCAGAACCTTGTCGGGACTGTGCACCATGGCCACCGTTACGCTATCAGCGCCTGCCTTGTGGCGGGGGCGTTGTGACGCCACCTGAGGCCTGGTGTTCGCAGCCTCGGCCGCGCTGGCCGGCGCTGGATCAGGGGCCCCGATACGCTTAAGGAGCACCGACCCGGTGGCGACGGTGCCTACGCCAAGCACCACGGCTATGGCCAGCGTGCTCTTCAACAGGTGTTTTTTCATGGCTGCAAATCCCTCTCGTCTAAGCGCTCAGCGACCGATTCGGTGATCGCATGAGGTTCACAAGACCTCACATGAAAAAATATGCAAAATTTATGCCTGAAAAATAAACACCATGAAAATCAACGAGATAGATGTAAAAAATTGCAGACGGCCGCCGCAATTGTAAAAAAACCTGACACTTCAAGGCAGGCGCCGCAACCGCATGTCTGCTGCGCATCGCGTGCCACCACGCGCGCGGCGCCCGCCAGGCACCACCCGCGCATAGGGTTCTGGCCTATTTGTAGAACACCTCGACCGCACCCTTGAGCGTGAGCAGCAGCGGGCGGCCCTTGCGGTCGCGCGTCTTGCCCGCGGGTACCTTGATCCAGCCCTCGCTGACGCAGTATTCCTCCACGTCGGAACGCTCCTTGCCGTTGAAGCGTATGCCTATGTCGGCGTCCTGCTGGAACACCGCCGCCACATGGTGCGGGCTGCGCGGGTCAACGGCCAGGTGGTCGGGCAGGGGAATGAGGGCGGAATCGGTCACGGCAGAGCCTTGCAAAAAAAACACAGAGGGGCCGCTGGGCGGCGGGGCCCGCATTGTCCCGCATCTTCCGCTGGGCGCAGGTTAACTATTAAATATGTAGCTTTATCCGCAGTACTACCATGTGTTTAAGCCAATTTTATACAAAACTTTGACGGCAAGTGCCGCCTGTGCATAAGTCTGCGGAGCGTTCCGGCACAACCGCCAGCTTATGCACAGCCACGGGCGTGGCGCGCGGTTTGTCCCCATTTCGGGTACAGCGCCAGCCTATTGCCGTCCCCATGCTTCAATTAAACCTAAGCGATTGATCCATAAGCATAAACGTGGCTTATCCACAGCGACGGGCGGACTCTACTACTACAACTATTTTTTATAAGAACATCAAAGAACAACTGGGAGCGAACTCCAGCCGGGGCAGCGCATGGCAAAAAAAATGCGCCCTTGCGGGCGCCTGGATAAGGAAGAAAGGGAAGGCTTTAGCGCAGCATGGCGTAGCCCACGCCGATTGCAGCCACCAGGCCTACCGCGTCGGCCAGCAGGGCGCAGGCCAGGGCGTGGCGGCTGTGCTTCACCCCCACGCTGCCAAAGTACACGGCCAGCACGTAGAAGGTGGTCTCGGTCGAGCCCTGGATGATGGCCGCCAGGCGGCCCACGAAGGAGTCCACGCCGTGCGTCTGCAGCACGTCGATCATCAGGCCGCGCGCGCCCGCGCCCGACAGCACCTTCATCAGCCCCACGGGCAGGGCCGGCAAAAAGTCGGCATTCCAGCCCAGGGCGGCCACGCCCGCGCCTATTGCCCCGAGCAGCGCATCCATGCAGCCGGCGGCGCGAAACACGCCTATCGCCACCAGGATGGCGATGAGGTAGGGAATGATCTGCACCGCCACGCCAAAGCCCTGCTTGGCGCCGTCCACGAAGGCGTCGTACATGTTCACGCGGCGCCAGGCGCCGGCCAGCAAGAACAGCAGCACCACGCCCAGGATCACGCCCGCGCCGGTGGTGCCGGCCACCTGTGCCGCGCGTTCCGCCGGCAGCCGCGCCAGCCCGGCCACGGCCGCCGCCAGCAGGCCGCCCACGGCCAGCACCGGCAGCAACAGCCGCGCGCGCCACAGCGGCAGGCGCTGCGCCACGGCCACGGCCAGCACGCCGGCGAGCAGCGAGGCAAAGGTGACCAGCAGCGTGGGCAGGAAGATGTCGGCCGCGTTGAAGCCCGCGCCCAGCCCTTGTTTAAGGGCCACGCTCTGGCGGATGGCGATCACCGAGGTGGGGATCAGCGTCAGCCCGGCGGTGTTCATGACCACGAACATGATCTGGGCGTTGCTGGCCTGGCCCTCGGGCTCGCGGTTCAGCGCCTGCAGCTCCTGCATGGCTTTGAGGCCCAAGGGCGTGGCGGCGTTGTCCAGGCCCAGCAGGTTGGCGGAGATGTTCAGCGTCATCGCGCCCTGGGCCGGGTGGCCCGCCGGCACGCCGGGGAACAAGCGGCGCAGGAGCGGCCCGGCCAGGCGCGCCAGCAGCTCCACCATGCCGGCCTGCTCGCCCACGCGCATCAGGCCCAGCCACAGCGCCATGACGCCGGCCAGGCCCAGCGAGATCTCGAAGCCCGAGCGCGCGCCGTCGAACATGGCCGTCAGCAGCGCCTGGAAGATGCCCGCCTCGCCCAGCAGCCAGCGCACCACGGCGGTGGCGAAGGCCACGATGAAAAAACCCGTCCAGACCCAGTTCAATGCCATGGAGCTTGATGGTAGCGGCCTTGCCAGCAGCGGCGGCCATGGCAGACTGCGCACATGACCCGCCCCGTCCTGCTCGTTGCCGATGACCACCCGCTGTTTCGTGCGGCCATCATCCAGGTGCTGCATGCGCGTTTTGCGCAGTTCCAGACGCTGGAGGCGGCCAGCGCCGCCACCCTGGGCCAGGGCCTGAGCGAGCACCCCGAGGTGGAACTGGTGCTGCTGGACTTGAGCATGCCCGGCGCACATGGCTTTTCGGCGCTGCTGCATGTGCGCGGCGAGTATCCGCAGGTGCCGGTGGTGGTGATCTCCTCCAACGACCACCCGCGCGTGATCCGCCGCGCCCAGCAGTTCGGCGCCGCCGGCTTCATTCCCAAGTCGGCCTCGGCCGACGACATGGCGACCGCCATCCAGGCCGTGCTGGACGGCGGCAGCTGGTTCCCGCCCATGGCGGCCGAGCGCTCCGACGCCGACGCCGCCCTGGCCGCACGCCTGGCGCAGCTCACGCCGCAGCAGTTCCGCGTGCTGCTGTGCCTGGCGGACGGCCTGCTGAACAAGCAGATCGCGCACGAGCTGGGCCTGGCCGAGAACACCGTCAAGGTGCATGTCACGGCGATACTGAAAAAGCTGGACTGCTACAGCCGCACGCAGGCGGCGGTGCTGGTGAAGGGGCTGGAGCCGGAACAGGAGGCAAGCGCCTGATGGTTGTTGCTCCCTCCCCTTTCCGGCATGGATATCTACGCAAGTCCCTGTGCTGGGCCCTCCTCCCCTCTCCCCTCGCGGGAGAGGGGCCGGGGGAGAGGGGG
>JAFEES010000098.1 GCA_018240995.1 Pseudomonadota bacterium
AGGGCGCCGGCACGGCGTACCTGGCCGAGCGCGGCGTGGCGCTGGATCTGGGCGGCATCGCCAAGCTGCCCATCCTGGCCGCTGGCCTGCGCGTGCTGCAGCGCGAGGGCGTGGCGAATGCCCTCGTCAATGGCGGCGGCGACGTGCGCGCCAGCGGCCGCCTGCAGGGACGCCCCTGGCGCGTGGGCGTGCGCGACCCGCGTGCGCCCGAGAAGCTGCTCGGCGCCATCGCGCTCGAAGGCTTTGGCATCGTGGCGTCGTCGGGCGACTACGAGCGCGGCTTCATGCACCAGGGCCGGCGCCTGCACCATGTGCTCGACCCCCACACCGGTTGGCCGACCACGGGTGTGCACGGCGTGGCGCTGCTGGCGCGCGACGTGGACGCCGTCAACGGCTGGGGTACGGCGCTGATGGTGCAGGGCATGGCGGCCGTGCCCGCCTGGAGTGCCCGCCACCCCGACGTGGCAGTGCTGGCCGCTGGCAGCGACGGCGCGCTGTGGCAGTCCAGCAGCATGGCGGCGGCGCTGAAACCGCTGGCCGCCTAGGCGGCAACGCCTATTTGCCGGGTTGCTGCGCCTGCGCGCAAGGCACCTGGCATTGCTCGCGCTCGGCCAGCGTGGCGCCGAAGCGCACGGCGCTCAAGGCGCCGCCCCAGACGCAGCCCGTGTCCAGGCCGATGATGTCCGGCCGGCTGAGCCAGCCCAGCGTAGACCAATGGCCGAAGGCGATCAGCGTGCCCTGCGTGCGCCGCTGCGGCGCATCGAACCAGGGCAGCAAGCCCGCGGGCGGCTGCGTGGCGCTCTCGGTGCTGTCGAAATCCATGCGCCCCTCGGGCGTGCAAAAGCGCAGCCGCGTGAGCGCGTTGACGATGATGCGCAGGCGATCCGCGCCCTGCAGATCCGGGTCCCAGTGATCCGGGTGGTTGCCATACATCTGCCGCAGGAAGTCCCCCGGCGCCTGCCCGCGCAGCATGTCCTGCACCTCGGCCGCGCATTGCAGCACGTCGTCGGCAGACCATTGCGGCAGCACGCCGGCGTGCACCAGCAGCAGCTTCTCGCCGCCATGCTGCACCTGTCGCACCAGGGGCTGCTGGCGCAGCCAGTCCAGCAGGGCATCACGGTCGCTGGCCAGCAGGATGTCGTCCAGCGTGTCGCGGCGCGACGCCGGGCGCACGCCGTGGGCCGTGGCCAGCAGGTGCAGGTCATGGTTGCCCAGCAGTGCGTGCACGCTGTCCTCCAGGGCCATGCAGCGGCGCAACACCGCTGCCGAGGCCGGGCCACGGTTGACCAGGTCGCCCAGCAGGTAAATGTGGTCGCGACTGGGGGAAAAATCGATCAATGAAAACAGTCGCTCAAGGGCATCGTCGCAGCCCTGGATGTCGCCCGCACAATAAAGCGCCATGTGGTTATCAAGGTGGAGGTTGTGAAAGCCCTGATTGTCTCGCGCCAACCATGGTGGCCGCGCAAGGGGTCGCGTTTGGCGTACCAGTTCATAGGGGTTGATACGAATGAGTTAGTGGTAACTAATTGAATCAACCTGCTTGGCATCGGTATTGAACAGAGGCCGGCGTTCAGAAACAATTCATATCCACGAACTTGAAACGCGGGTCGAATTATCTCTCTATAATCGCGCCGTTAATTCATTTTCAACCCCAGTACATACTGCCATGAACCACAGCTACAAAGAATTGCTGAAGCAGCGCGAAGCCCTTGAGCAGCAGATCACCGAGGCGCGCCGTCGCGAATTGGCCACTGCCGTCGCCCAGGTGCGTGAATTGATCGCCGAATATGGCTTGACGCAGCAGGACGTTTTTCCTGCGGGCCGTGCGGCACGCGCCGCAGCCAACGGCGGCGTGAAGGTCGCGCCCAAGTATCGTGACCCGATGACGGGCCAGACCTGGACGGGTCGTGGCAAGGCGCCAAAGTGGATTCAAAACGAGGATCGCGAGAAGTTTGCCATTTGAATCTGCGCACCCGCGCCGCGGGTTGGCATGAAACCGGCAACCCAGGCCGTTCGGTTTGGGGTCTGCGAAAACCCGCCTTCTGGCGGGTTTCGTTTTTGCATGTTGCACTACGCTCGCGGCTGCCGGCGCGGCGCAATATGTCCTTGGCGGGGCAGCCACATCCTGACAGATGTGGCCGCGCGGTGTGTGGGCAGGCGGTTTTAATCATCGTCTGCACCCAAGGTATTGTTCCTGGTCATTGGCGTGGCAGCGGTGCGCTGCCAGAATGGGGCGTTGTCATTCCCTAACGGAGTTGCTGTATGGCTGTTACCACTACGTCGCGCCACGACTTTGCTGCCACCGTCAAGACTTTCACCACGGCGTCGGGCAAGAAGGGCCAGTTCTTTTCGCTGCCCGAGCTGGCGCGCAAGTATCCGGGCGTGAGCCGCCTGCCGGTTTCCATACGCATCGTGCTCGAATCCGTGCTGCGCAATTGCGATGGGCGCAAGGTCACGGCCGAGCATGTGCAGCAGCTGGCCAGCTGGGGCGCCAATGCACCGCGCAAGGACGAGATTCCCTTCGTGCTCTCGCGCGTGGTGTTGCAGGACTTCACCGGGGTGCCGCTGCTGGTGGATCTGGCCGCCATGCGCAGCGTGACCCAGCGCCTGGGCAAGGATCCGAAGCAGGTGGAGCCCCTGGTGCCGGTGGACTTGGTGGTGGACCACTCCATCATGGTGGATTACTACGGCACCAAGAACGCACTGCAGCTGAACATGAAGCTGGAATTCCAGCGCAACCGTGAACGCTACGAGTTCATGAAATGGGGCATGCAGGCCTTTGACACCTTTGGCGTGGTGCCGCCGGGCTTCGGCATCGTGCACCAGGTGAACCTGGAATACCTGGCGCGTGGCGTGCATAAGAGTGCCGACGGCGTGTATTACCCCGACACCCTGGTGGGCACCGACAGCCACACCACCATGATCAACGGCATTGGCGTGGTCGGCTGGGGTGTGGGCGGCATCGAGGCCGAGGCCGCCATGCTGGGCCAGCCGCTGTACTTCCTCACGCCTGACGTGGTGGGCTTCGAGCTCACGGGCCAGCTGCGCGAGGGCGTGACCGCCACCGACCTGGTGCTCACCGTGACCGAACAGCTGCGCCGCGCCAAGGTGGTGGGCAAGTTCGTGGAATTCTTTGGCGAGGGCACGCGCTCTCTGTCGCTGCCCGACCGCGCCACCATCGGCAACATGGCGCCGGAATACGGTGCCACCATGGGTTTCTTCCCGGTGGATCAGGTGACGCTGGACTATTTCGAGGGCACGGGGCGCACCCAGGACGAGATCGAAACCCTGGAGGCCTACCTGAAGGCCCAGGGCCTGTTCGGCATTCCGCGCGCGGGCGACATCGATTACTCACAGGTCGTGCGCCTGAACTTGGGCGATGTCACGCCCAGCCTGGCCGGCCCCAAGCGACCGCAAGACCGCATCGACCTGGGCCAGGTCAAGCAGCAGTTCACCAGCCTGTTTTCCAAGCCCGTGGAGCAGGCCGGCTTCAACCTGGCGCCCGAGCGCCTGCATGAACGCTACGCCATCCAGCCGCACGCGCCCCATGCCGACCATGTGGTGCCCGACGAGCGCCCGAGCACCGAAGGCGCGCCGCGCTTCGAGGCCGAGATGGTGCACAACAAGCCGCGCCTTGAGGTGCAGCATGTGGACGCCGCCATGCATGGCCACAAGGGCGACAACCCCACGGTGGGCAGCGGCGACGTGCTGATTGCGGCCATCACCAGCTGCACCAACACCTCCAACCCCAGCGTGCTGCTGGCCGCCGGCCTGCTGGCCAAGAAGGCCGTGGAGGCGGGCCTGAAGGTGCAGCCGCACATCAAGACCTCGCTGGCGCCGGGCTCGCGCATCGTCACCGAATACCTGACGCAGACCGGCCTGCTGCCCTACCTGGAAAAACTGGGCTTTGCCCTGGCCGGCTATGGCTGCACCACCTGCATAGGCAACTCGGGCGACCTGACGGCGGAGCTGAACGAGACCATTGCCCAAAACGGCCTGGTGTGCGCCGCCGTGCTCTCGGGCAACCGTAACTTCGAGGCGCGCATCCACCCCAACATCAAGGCCAACTTCCTGGCCAGCCCGCCGCTGGTCGTGGCCTACGCCATCGCCGGCACCATGCTCAAGGACTTGATGACCGAGCCCGTGGGCCAGGGCAAGGGCGGGCGCGACGTGTTCCTGGGCGACATCTGGCCCAAGGCCGAGGAGGTGCAGGCGCTGCTCAAATACGCCATGAACGGCAAGGCCTTCCGCGAGAACTACGCCAAGGTCAAGACCGAGCCCGGCGCGCTGTGGGACAAGATCCACGGCGTGAGTGGCGAGGTGTATTCGTGGCCCGCCAGCACCTATATCGCCGAGCCGCCGTTCTTTGCCGATTTTGCTCTTGATACTGGAGCTAAAGGCGCAGCCGGAGCGGGTGCAGGAGGCGAAAAACACTCAGAATCTGTCACCGGCATGCGCATCATGGCCCTGTTTGGCGACTCGATCACCACCGACCATATCTCGCCGGCCGGCTCCATCAAGGAAAGCTCGCCCGCCGGCCTGTGGCTGCGTGAGCATGGCGTGGCCAAGTCGGACTTCAACAGCTACGGCTCGCGCCGCGGCCACCACGACGTGATGATGCGCGGCACCTTCGCCAACGTGCGCATCAAGAACCTGATGATCCCGCCGCTGGCCGACGGCTCGCGCGAGGAGGGCGGCCTGACCCTGTACCAGGGCGACGGCCCGCAGCACGGCAGCAAGATGGCCATCTTTGATGCGGCCATGCAGTACATGGCCAGCAAGACGCCCACGGTGATCTTTGCCGGCGAGGAATACGGCACCGGCTCCAGCCGCGACTGGGCGGCCAAGGGCACGCAGCTCTTGGGCATCAAGGCCGTGGTGGCCAAGAGCTTCGAGCGCATCCACCGTTCCAACCTGGTGGGCATGGGGGTGCTTCCGCTGCAGTTCAAGGCCGGTGACTCGTGGGAAAGCCTGGGCCTGAAGGGCGACGAGGTCATAGACGTGCTGCCCGACGCCGACCTGACGCCGCAAAGCCAGGCGAGCCTGGTGATCCACCGCGCCGACGGCTCGCGCCAGGAGGTGGCGCTGACGCTGCGCATAGACACGCCCATCGAGGCCGACTACTACCGCGCCGGCGGCATCCTGCCCTACGTGCTGCGCCAGCTCCTGACCACCTGAAACGCCTTTGCCGGGGCGCCGACAATCGGGGCATGCAAAAACAAGTCTTGATTGCCGGCGGCGGCATAGGCGGGCTGGCGGCGGCGCTGGGCAGCGCACGCGCCGGCTGGGAGGTGCGGCTGTTCGAGCGCGCGAGCGAGTTTTCAGAGGTGGGCGCCGGCGTGCAGATCGGCCCCAACGTGGTGCGCCGCCTGCAGGCCTGGGGGCTGCAGCGGGCGCTGCTGGCGGTGGCCAGTTTCCCGGAGCGGCTGCGGGTGCGCAGCGCCCTCGGCGGCGCCGAGCTGGGCACGCTGCGCCTGGGCGCCACGGCGGTAGCACGCTACGGCGCGGCCTACGCCACAATTCACCGTGCCGACCTGCACGGCCTGCTGCTGGACGTGGTGCGCAAATCATCACTGGTGCACCTGAACCTGAACCACCGCCTGGAGCGGCATGTGGAGCAGGGTGGCGCGGTCACCGTGGGCCTGGCGCGCGGCGACGGCACGCGCATCGAGGTCGAGGGCGACGCGTTCATCGGCGCCGACGGCCTGCGCAGCGCCACGCGCGCGCAGCTGTTGGGCGAGGCGCCGACGCGTGTCTCGGGCCACCTGGCCTACCGCGCCGTGCTACGCCAGGACGCTCTGCCCCAGGCGCTGCGCTCCGGCGACGTTACCGTCTGGCTGGGCCCGCGCCTGCATGTGGTGCAGTACCCGCTGCGCCGCGGTGAGCTGCTCAACGTGGTGGCCATACGCCATGGCCAGCCGCCGGCCGACCTGGACTCATGGGATCACGCCGTGAACGCCTCCGATCTTGAGGCCGCCCTGGCGCAGACCTGCGCGCCGCTGCAGGATCTGCTGCGCGCCGTGCCCCAGGCCGGGGGCGGCTGGCGCCTGTGGCCGCTGCTCGATCGCCCGCCCGTTGCCGGCCCGCAGGAAATGGCGCGCGGCCTGGTGGCGTTGCTGGGGGATGCGGCCCACCCCATGCGCCCCTACCTGGCCCAGGGCGCCGGCATGGCCATCGAGGATGCCGTGGAGCTGGAAAAATCCCTGGCCATGCATGACCTGGACGTGGCCCTGTGCCTGCGCCGCTACGCCCTCAACCGCTGGCAGCGCAACGCCCGCGTGCAGGAGCGCTCGCGGCGCAACGGCGACATCTTCCACGCCAGCGGCGCGCTGCGCTGGGGGCGCGACATGGCCATGGGCGCGCTGGGCGAGCGCCTGCTCGATCAGCCCTGGCTGTATAGCGGCTGACCCAGGCGGTTTTGATGCGCGCTTTCAGCGCATGCCCTGGGCCGTCAAATGCAGCACGCGCGCGGCGCGCGCCGCCGCCGCGGCAGAGTGGGTGACCAGCACCAGGGCGGCTCCATGTTCCCGGGTCTGGGCCAGCAGCAGATCCATGATGCGCGCCGCCGTGCCCGGATCCAGGTTGCCCGTGGGCTCGTCCGCCAGCAGCAGGGCGGGGCGGTGCACCAGGGCGCGGGCAATGGCCACGCGCTGCAGCTGGCCGCCGCTGAGCTGGTACGGCAGCCGCTCGCCCAGGCCCTCCAGGCCCACGGCGGCCAGCATCCGGCCCACGCGCGCGGCGTCGGGGCGGCCCAGCAGCAGCAGCGGCAGACCCACGTTCTGCGCCACGTCCAGGTGCGGCAGCACATGAAAGGCCTGGAACACAAAGCCCACATGGCTGCGGCGCCACAGCGCGCGTTGCGCGTCGTCCAGGCCGGTCAGATCCAGCCCCTGGTGCAGCACGCGGCCCGCGTCCCAGTCGTCCAGCCCGGCCAGGCAGTTGAGCAGCGTGGACTTGCCCACGCCCGAGTCGCCGACTATGGCCACGAATTCACCGCGCCTGACCTCCAGGTCAACGTTGTCGAACACGCTTTGCGCGCCGTAGCGCTTGGCCAGGCCCTGCACCTGCACCAGCGGCACGCCGTCGGTCGTCATGTCCCCTCGCCAAGCACGCGCGCGCAGACGACGCGCACCAGTTGCGCGGTGGCGTCGGGCGCGTCGCAGGCAATCGCGTGGCGCTGCGGCATGCCGCGCAGCCAGGTGATCTGGCGCTTGGCCAGCTGGCGCGTGGCGGCAATGCCGCGCTCGGGCAGGCTGGCCATGGGGTGCAGGCCGGCGAGGGATTCCCAGGCCTGGCGGTAGCCCACGCAGCGCATGCTGGGCAGGTCGGCATGCAGGTCGCCGCGCGCGCGCAGGCGCAGCACCTCGTCCAGGAAGCCCGCCGCCAGCATGGCGTGAAAGCGCTGGGCAATGCGCTCGTGCAGCCAGGCGCGATCCGTTGGTTCTAATGAAAAAAGGCTTGCAGCTCCGATGGGACGGGCGCCGGCAGCTTCTGTTTTGCTAGTGTGAAAGCTGGCCAGTGGGCGGCCCGATACATGCCACACCTCCAGCGCGCGCTGAATCCGCTGGCTGTCCCCGGGGGCCAGGCGTGCGGCGCTGACCGGATCCACGCGCGCCAGCTCGGCGTGCATGCCGGCCCAGCCTATCGTTGCGGCCTGCTGCTCCAGGCGCGCGCGCACGGCCGGGTTGGCGGCCGGCATGTCGTCCAGGCCATCGAACAGCGCCTTGTAGTACAGCATGGTGCCGCCCACCAGCAGCGGCAGGGCGCCGCGCGCGCGGATATCGGCGATGAGCTGGGTGGCGTCGCGCACGAACTCGGCGGCGCTATAGGCCTGCAAAGGGTCGCGGATGTCGATCAGGTGGTGCGGCACGGCAGCCAGTTCGGCCGGCGTGGGCTTGGCCGTGCCTATGTCCATGCCGCGGTACACCAGGGCCGAGTCGACGCTGATGATCTCCACCGGCAGCCGTGGCGCCAGCGCCTCGGCAATGGCCAAGGCCGCAGCCGTCTTGCCCGAGGCCGTGGGGCCGGCCAGGGCGATGGCGGGGATGGGGCTAGGGGGCATCGCTGCTCTCCGGCGGCGCGTGGCGCTGCACCAGCGTCCAGGCGATGGTGGCCAGCAGCACCGACCACAGGGCCACGCCCTGCACCAGTGGCCAGACGCTGCCGTCCAGCGCCCCGCCCAGCCAGCGGCCGATGGCGAAGGCCACCAGCATCATCATGAAGCCGTTGAGTGCCGAGGCTACCCCCGCGGCCTGCGGAAATGGTCCCACCGCGCCCGCTTGCCCGCAGGGCTGGTGTATGCCATGACCCAGCATGAACAGGTAGAACGGCGGCAGCAGGGCCGCCACGCTATGCCAGCCCAGGGCCGCGGCCAGCAGCATCAGCAGGCCGCCACCGGCACTCAATGCGCCGGCGATGGCCACCGTGCGCTTCAGCCCCAGGCGTGCCAGCAGGCGCCGGCACAGCAGCGTGCCGACCAGGTAGGCCGTGGCCGTGGACAGCAGCGTCAGCCCATACTGGGCGCGCGTGCTGCCCAGCACGTCCAGATACACGAAGGACGAGGCCG
>JAFEES010000099.1 GCA_018240995.1 Pseudomonadota bacterium
CCTCGCCCGTGCCGGCGGCGGTCACGCCCTTGGAGCTCACCAGCGCCACGGCCGCGGCCAGGCCGGCCTGGGGCGCGGGGTCGCGGCGCGCGCCGGCGTCGAAGTCGATCTGCACGTCCACCATGGGAATGGCCGGGCTTTGCACCAGCCAGACGCGCGCGCCGCTCGCTTCTGTCCAGTGCTGTATCGGCAGCAGGGCCCAGGCGTTGCTGGCGTAAAAAATGGCTCCGACACTTACCAATAAAGCGCGGGCAGCTATGGTTTTAATTATCTTGTTCATACGCTGGACTCGCTCAATGCATGCGCCCGCCGGTGGCGTTGGGGTTGGGGGCGCGCGGCTTGGCGCCAGCGGCCAGCGGCTGGGGCAGCAGCGTGGCCACGGTGAGCTGGTCGTCGCCAAAGTAGCGCGCGGCGACCGACTGCACCTGCTCGGGCGTCACGGCACGCAGCAGCTTCAAAAGGCGCTGATCGGCATCCAGCGGCAGGCCCTGCACCCAGTTGCTGCCCAGGTCGCTGGCCTGGCTGTAGAGCGAATCGCGCGCGTAGATGGTGGATGCCGCCCACTGCGTCTTCACGCGCGACAGCTCGGCCTCGCTCACGCCCTCGCGTGCCACGCGCGCCAGCTCGGCGCGCAGCGCGGCTTCCACCTGTGGCGCCGTCTTGCCGGCGGCCGGCACGCCGGTCAGCATGAACAGCGCCGGCCCGCGGCCGAACACCGAGGCATGGCTGTCGGCGCCGTCGGCCACGCGCTCGTCGCCCTGGGTCAGGGCGCGCTCCAGGCGCGCGCCGTCGTAGCCGCTGAGCACGGCCGACAGCACCATCAGCGCCAGGCCGTCGCGGTCGCTGTCCCGCATTTCATCGATGCGCTCTATGCCCGGCACATGGAAGGCCAGGGCCACATAGGCCTGCTCGGCCGGGGCCTTGAAAGCTATGCGGCGCAGGCCCTTTTGCTCGGGCTCGGTGCGCGGCTTGCGCGCCGGCAGGGCGCGCGCCGGTATGCGGCCATAAGTCTGCTGCGCCAGCGCCAGCACCTGGGCCGGCTCCACGTCGCCGGCCACCACCACCACGGCATTGCCGGGCACATACCACTGGCGGTAGAACTGGCGCGCGTCGTTGGCGGTCATGGAGTCAAGATCGCTCATCCAGCCCACCACCGGGCGGCGGTAGGGCGAGGCGATATAGGTGACGGCGTACAGCTGCTCGATGAGCGCGGCGCGCGGTTGGTCTTCGGTGCGCATGCGGCGCTCCTCCTTGACCACCTCCAGCTCCTTGGCAAATTCGGCGTCGGGCCATTGGTTGTGGGCAAAGCGGTCGGATTCGAGGCGCATCACGTCGGCCAGGCGCTGCGCCGGTATCTGCTGGTAGTAGCCGGTGTAGTCGCGGCTGGTGAAGGCGTTCTCCTGCCCGCCCAGGGCCGCCACGCGGCGTGAAAATTCGCCCGGCGGCAACTTCTTCGTGCCCTTGAACATCATGTGCTCCAGCACATGGGCCACGCCCGAGGTGCCATCGACCTCGTCCATGGAGCCCACGCGCACCCAGACCATGTGCATGGCCGTGGGCGCGCGCCTGTCAGGCTGCACGATGAGCTGCATGCCGTTCTTCAACGTGTACAGCTGCGCCCCGCTGGCCGTGCTGGCCTGGGCCAGCATGGCCGCCGGCGCCGCCGCGGGAGGAACAGCCGATGGAACATCTTGTGCCGGGGTTTGCGCTGCGGCATACAGGCAGGCCAGCAGGCCTAGGAGGGGGATGGCGCGTTTCATAGAATGGCTGCGATTCTAAGAACCCGCCAATGTTCAGCTTTTTCAAGAAAAAATCCCCCACTCCCGCCGATCCCACCCCGCAGCCGGCGCCTGCACCCGATGCCCCCAGCAGCGCCGGCAATTTTGGCTGGCTGCGCAAGCCCTTTGGCGGCCAGGCCGCGCCGGCACCGGCACCAGCGCCCGCGGCAGCAACGGACAGCCTGCCACCCGTTGTGGCCGAGCCCACGCCCAAGCCCGAGGGCGAGCGCCAGGGCTGGATGGAGCGCCTGAAATCCGGCCTGCGCAAGACCGGCAGCTCGATTGCCACGGTGTTCACCGGCACGCAGATCAACGACGCGCTGTACGAGGAGCTGGAGGACGCCCTGCTGATGGCCGACACCGGCGTCAAGGCCACACAGCACCTGCTGGCTGACCTGAAGCGCCGCGTGAAGGACAGCAAGACCACCGAGCCCGCCGCCGTCAAGGCCCTGCTGGCCGACGCGCTGGCGGATCTGCTGCGCCCGCTGGAAAAACCGCTGGTCATAGGCGAGCACCAACCCACCGTGATCATGGTCGCCGGCGTGAATGGCGCCGGCAAGACCACGTCGATAGGCAAGCTCACCAAGCATTTGGCCGACCACGGCGAGAGCGTGCTGCTGGCCGCGGCCGACACCTTCCGCGCCGCCGCGCGCGAGCAGCTGGGCGTCTGGGCCACGCGCAACACGGTGGAGATCATCAGCCAGGAGGGCGGCGACCCGGCCGCCGTGAGCTTTGACGCCGTCACCGCCGGGCGCGCGCGCGGCAAGGACGTGGTGCTGGTGGACACGGCCGGGCGCCTGCCCACGCAGCTGCACCTGATGGAGGAGCTGAAAAAGATCCGCCGCGTGGTCACCAAGGCCGACGCCGGCGCCCCGCACGAGGTGCTGCTGGTGATAGACGGCAACACCGGCCAGAACGCCCTGACCCAGGTGCGCGCCTTCGACGACGCGCTCTCGCTCACCGGCCTGATCGTCACGAAACTGGACGGCACGGCCAAGGGCGGCGTGCTAGCCGCCATCGCGCAGGAGCGGCCGGTGCCGGTCTACTTCATCGGCGTGGGCGAGAAGGTGGAGGACCTGGAGACCTTCAACGCGCGCGAGTTCGCACAGGCTCTGCTGACCTGATACTGACTCCCACTACGCAGCAAGCACACGCGCAAGAACGTCGAAAACCCGGTCGTCCGTGCATTGCGCAACGTTCAAGCGCAGGAAGTCGCCAGCGCTCGATGATTGGCTGAAAACATTGCCCGGTGCCAGAACCACCCCCTCCTTCAGGCAAGACCGCGCAACGGCGGCGGCTTTTTTTCCTTCCGGTAATCGGCACCAGAGGAACATGCCGGCCTGCGGCAGCAGCCAAGGCTTGATGCCAAGGGCTTCAAGCCGGGCGGCGACGCGCACCATTTCGTCGGCCAGCCGAAGCCGTACCGTCTCCATGTGCTTGCGGTAGCCGCCGTCGGTCAAGATCATCAACACCGCATCGGCGGCCAGCCTGCCACCCCCAAAGGCGGTGGCGATCTTCAAATCAACGAGGCTTTCAATCCAGTCAGCCCGTGCGCAGATGTAGCCGCAGCGCAGCGAGGCCGAGACGGTCTTGGAAAAGCTGCCAATGTGGATGACCCGCGAGAGGCCATCGAAAGCCGCCAGCCTTGGGGCCGGATGGATCTCGAAGTCCGCAAAAATATCGTCCTCGACGATCACCAGGTCGCAGCTGTCGGCAAGCTTCAGGAGACGGTGCGCCACGACGGGCGAGAGCGTCGCCCCCGTCGGGTTGTGGATGCCCGAATTGGTGATGTAGAGCCGGGGCGAATGCTGCTGCAACGCGGCACCAAACATCTCCACGTCCGGCCCATTCGGGGTATAGGGCACGCCCACCGCCTGCACGCGGTGCGCCTTGAGCAAGGCATGGAAATTGAAGTAGCAGGGATCATCCACCAGCACGGTGTCACCCGGCTCCAGCAGGAACCGACAGATCAGGTCGATGGCCTGCGTCCCCGACTCGGTGAGCATGATCTGTTCTGCGGGCGCCTCGATACCGGCACCTGCCAAGCGCCGTGAAAGAAACTGCCGCAGCGCCGGATGGCCGAGCGGCGTGGCGTACTCGGCCAGCTCCAACGCATCGGCTCGCGCCAGGGCACGCAGGGCACGGCGCATCCCAGCCTCGTACATCCATGCAGCGGGCAGCCAGCCACAACCAGGCTTGAGCACGCTGGCGGCAGTCTCCAGCGACTGGCGCGAAACCCACAGCGGGTCAACGTCCCTGTCCAGCTTGGGGCCGATCTCCGTCAGCGTGAGCGGAGCAATCGACCCGAGCACATAGAAGCCCGACCCGGGGCGCGAGGCAATGACACCTTCAGCCGCCAGCCGTTCGTAGGCTTCAACCACGGTTGAAACCGAAACCTGCATGGCCCGCGCCTGGGCACGCACGGAAGGCAGGCGCGTTGCTGGCAGGTAGCTGCGAGAGGCAATGCGCGATTGGATTTCCGCCATCACCGCGTTGATCCGGGTACCGCTTCTTTTCACCACATCCCCTAACCGTACTGGATTTATGAGCACTACAGTTTTTTATTATCGTATTGGATTGTGTATGGCTTGACCAGACCCGTCAATGCTCTACTGGAGTCGGATCAGTAAGGAGTTCTCGATGGAAAAAACCACAAGCGGCTGGGTCAACGGGTTGATAGGCGTGGCAATCTTTGCCGGTTCGCTACCCGCAACCCGCGTCGCCGTTGCCGATTTCGACCCCACGTTTCTGACTTGCGCGCGGGCGAGCATCGCCACCGTCGTTGGCCTGGCGCTGCTGCTCCTGCTGCGCCAGCCGCGGCCGACGGTTGGCGATCTGCCGTCCCTCGCCCTGGCTGCCTTGGGCGGCGTCATCGGCTTTCCTCTGCTGACGGCGCTGGCATTGCAGCATGTCACGTCCGCACATTCCATCGTCTTCCTGGGCCTGCTGCCGCTGTGCACGGCCTTCTTCGCCGTGATCCGCGGCGGTGAGCGGCCCAGGCCGTTGTTCTGGATGTTCTCGGTCATCGGTGCAGCCTTTGTCGCCGGGTACGCGGCCTTGGGCGGCGTCGCGTCTTCGCCTCAAGGCAACCTGTACATGCTGGCGGCCATCGTCGTCTGCGGCCTTGGCTATGCCGAAGGCGCGCGCCTTGCCCGCACGCTGGGAGGCTGGCAGGTCATCAGCTGGTCGTTGGTGTTGGCCTTGCCCACCATGCTGCCGATCGCGCTGCTGACCATGCCCGCGTCGTTCGACCATGTGGGCACGCCGGCGTGGCTGGGCCTCGCCTACGTCTCGCTGTTCAGCATGTTGCTCGGTTTCGTGTTCTGGTATCGCGGCCTGGCGCAAGGCGGCATAGCAACGGTCGGGCAGCTGCAGTTGCTCCAGCCTTTCATGGGCCTTGGCCTGGCGGCGCTGCTGCTCCACGAACAAGTGAGCTGGACGATGCTGCTGGTGACGCTGGCGGCGGTGGTTTGCGTCGCGGGCGCAAAGAAGTACGCCCGATAGACGGGAACGTCCATCGTGCCACGCGCCTGCCCCTTGCAATCAAATCGCCGCAAGGGGATGTGCGGCAGCGTCTCACGCCTGAGAGGTTGCTATGAAAGTTTGAGTCTATCGCCTTGACTACGCGGCCGGATCCACCTGCTGCGCCACCCACTGCGCGTAGTCGGCCTCGGCCTGCACGGTGTGGCTGAGCAGCTGCGGCACCTCATACGGGTGCTGGGCCCGCAGCCAGGCGCATAGCTCACCTGCAGCAGCAGGCAGGGTCTTGCACACCAGGCGCCATTCGGCGTCCTCGTGCTGTGCGCCCTGCCAGACATAGTGCGAGGCGATGGCCTCGACCTGCACGCAGGCGGCCAGGCGCGCCTGCACGGCACCTGCCGCCAGGCGGCGCGCATCGTCGGCGCTGGCCACGGTGGTGGTCACGACGGCGATCGGGTGCATTGCGCCTGGCATGGGTTCACCGGTTCATTTCTTGACCAGGTAACAGCTGCTCTTGGCCAGCGGCTGGAAGGCCTTGTCGCCGGTAATGGTGTCCAGCACCTTGTAGTAGTCCCATGGGCCCTTGGACTCCTTGGGCGACTTGACCTGCACCAGGAACATGTCGTGCACCATGCGGCCGTCTTCGCGCACATAGCCGTTTTGCGAGAAAACGTCGTTGATCTTCATCTTCTTCATCTGGCTGGCCACCGCCAGGCCATCGTCGGTCTGCGCCTGTTCCACGGCCTTCAGGTAGGTGGTCACGGCCGAGTAGATGCTGGCCTGGTTCATGGAGGGCATCTTCTTCATGCGCGCCTGGTATTTTTGTGCCCAGACGCGTGACTCGTCGTTGCGATCCCAGTAATAGGCGGTGGCAAACACCAGGCCCTGGCCCTGCTCCAACCCCAGGCCGTGCACGTCGTTGATGTACATCAGCTGCGGCACGATGGTCGTCGTCTTGTTCATGCCGAACTCGCGCGCGCCCTTGATGGTGTTGATGGTGTCGTTCGTGGCGTTGGCCAGGGCCACCACCTGGGCCTTCGAAGCCTGGGCCTGCATCAGAAAGGACGAGAAATCACCGGCGTTGAAGGGGTGGTACACCGTGCCCAGCACGCGGCCGCCGCCCTCCTTGACGAAGTTGGTGATGATCTCCGAGGTCACCTTGCCGTAGGAATAATCGACGGCGATGATGAACCAGTCCTTCTTGCCCTGCTTGAGCACCGCGTCCACGGCGGCGCTGGCAATCGAGTACGAGTCCACCGTGTAGTGGATCGCCGTGGGCGCGCAAAACTCGTTCGTCAGCGCGTTCGACAGCGCGCCGGTGGCGATGGCGAGCTTGTTGCGCTCCTTTGCCAGAACGTTCACGGCCGAGGCGATGGCCGAGTTGTTCAGGTCGATGATCATGTCCACGCCCTCGGAGTCCCACCACTGGCGCGCCTTGGCGCCGCCAATGTCGGCCTTGTTCTGGTGGTCGGCAAACACCACCTCCACCGGTTTGCCGAGCACCTTGGCGCCAAAGTCCTCCACGGCCATCCTCGCGGCCTCCACCGAGCCCCTGCCGCCCGAGTCGGAGTACTGACCCGACATGTCGCTCAGCACGCCTATCCTGACCTTGTCATCGGAAATGCCGGCGGCTTGAGCGCCAAACATCATCAAAGCACAGGCAGTTGCTGTGGCTTTAGCTATAACTTTTGAATTCACCCCAAGTCTCCTTTGTTGTCGTATGCAGTGATCAGCAAGGCTTCAAGCACCCTCTGGCGTCAAAATCTGCCGCCCCACGGCCTTGCCCTGCTCCAGCGCCAGCAGGGCCGTGAAGGCCTTGCTGAAATGCATGCAGGTGGTGGGCACGGGCTGCAGGTGTTTTTCCTTCACCAGCCGCATCAGCTCCTGCAGCTCGCGCAGGTTGCCCACGTAGGTGCCCTGGTAGGTGATGGCGCGCAGGGCCATGGAGGGCGTGGGCAGGTCCACATGGCCGCCGAACAGGCCGATCTGCACCAGTTGGCCGCCCTTGGTCAGCAGGTCCATGCCAGCCTGCACCGTCTGGCTGGAGCCCACGCAGTCGATGACCGCCCACACGGCGCCGCCGGCGGCCTGGCGCACCTGGGCCATGCAGCCGTCCTGATTGGGATTGAACACAGCCTGGGCGCCGGCCTGCAGGGCCGCGCCATGCTTGGCCTCGTCGGGCTCGATGACGATCACGCCGGGGCTGCCCAGGGCCTTGGCGATCAGCACCGCCATCAGGCCCAGGCCGCCGGCGCCAAAGACCACCAGCCGCTCGTCCTTGAGCACCTGGGCCGGGATCTTCTTGATGGCGCTGTAGGTGGTCAGGCCCGAGCAGGCATAGGGCGCGGCCTGCACCGGCGGCATGTCGCCAATGTCCACCAGGTAGCGCGCGTGCGACACCAGCACATGGTCGGCGTAGCCGCCCGGCTGGAACACACCCATGGACTTGCCGGCCAGGCACAGGTTCTCGTCGCCGCGCTTGCACACGCTGCACTCACCGCAGCCATGCCAGGGAAAGACCACGTAGCGCTTACCCACGGTGACGCCCTGCACGGCGTCGCCCACGGCAATGACCTCGCCGGCGATCTCGTGGCCCATGGTCAGGGGCAGCTTCAGGCCGCGGTCGGCCATGGACAGCTTCTTGCCATGGCCCAGGTCGTACGAGCCATGCCAGATGTGCAGGTCGGAATGGCACACGCCTGCGGCCTCTATGCGCACCAGCACCTGGTCGCCCACGGGCTGCGGGGTCGGGCGCTCGCTCTTCACCAACGGCTGGCCGCACTCGGTCACGTCATAGCTGATCATCTTGTCTCCTTGCGTTGTCTTTGGGGGGTAGCGATGCAGTTTATGGCCGGAAAACCGGGTCACCCCCCCGCCAGTCACCTGCGGGACACGGGACTTTCACCGAGGCACACGCCCTCAACGCTCACGGCCGGGCGCACCACGGCGCCAGCCGTGCAACGGCAGCAGGCCGGCCAGCACCAGGCCCAGCGCCGCATGGCTCCAACCGATGGCCGCGCGCAGGTCCTCGGGCGCGAAGTAGTACAGCAGGTAGCCGCTGAGTACGGCGGCCAGGCCCAGCGCGCACAGCGCCAAGCCGGTGCGGCGCTGGCGCGCCTTGTGCTGGCGCAGCCGCGGGTTGCGCGTGGTCATGCGCCAGCCCTGCGGCACATGGGCGGCGGCGAGCACGCCGGCCATGAACAGGCCGGCAAACGCGGCCGCGCCATGCAGGCGCATCAGCCAGGGCTCCAGCGGATGCGGCAATTGGTCCGCGCCCGCACCCCACAGGTAATGCACCGCCAG
>JAFEES010000009.1 GCA_018240995.1 Pseudomonadota bacterium
TCGCCAACCGCCTGCTGCGCCGCGTGCGCGACTACGCCGACGTGAAGGGCGACGGCCGCATCACCCTCGATATCGCCCAGCGCGCCCTGGCCATGCTGGACGTAGACCCGCAGGGCTTCGACGTGATGGACAGAAAGCTGCTGGAGGCCGTGATCCACCGCTTCGACGGCGGCCCCGTGGGGCTGGACAACATCGCCGCCAGCATAGGCGAGGAGAGCGGCACCATCGAGGACGTGATCGAGCCCTACCTGATCCAGCAGGGCTACCTGCAGCGCACCCCGCGCGGGCGCATTGCCACACTGGCGGCCTACCGCCACCTGGGCGTGGCGGCGCCGCAGCAGGGGCAGGGCGCGGGGCTGTTTTGAGACAATGGGCCGTACCGCCCTTTGCAACGGAGTCGATCATGGGAGCACCGAAGCACGCCGCCGCCCGCTACACCTATGGCGAGTACCTGCATTGGCCGGACGATGTGCGCTATGAGCTGATCGACGGGCAGGCCTGGATGATGGCGCCAGCGCCCACCATTGAGCATCAGGACATTGCGGGGGATATTTACTTTCAGCTACGGCAAGCGCTCGAAGGCGCTCCCTGCCGTGTGCTGATTGCCCCGGTGGACGTGCGCCTGCCCCGCAGCGACGAGGCCGACGACGACATAGACACCGTGGTACAGCCCGACGTGCTGCTGGTATGCGACAGCGCAAAAATAGACCGCCGCGGCGTGCGCGGCGCGCCCGACTGGGTGGCGGAGGTGCTGTCGCCCAGCACGGCGGCGCGCGACCAGATTGCCAAGCGCCGCATCTATGAGCGCGCCGGCGTGCGCGAATACTGGCTGGTGCACCCCACGGATCGCACGCTCACCGTGCACCGGCTGGTCGATGGGCGTTACGGCATCCCCGAAATATCCGAACTCAAGGGCAGCACGGCGCTGGCCATACTGCCGGAGGTCGTCATCGCCTGGGATGCGCTGGTGGCGCGGCTGCCGCCGGTGGAGCCTTGAGCAGCTGGCGGCCTGTCGTTGCAGGCTGGTGCTGCGCTGGGCGGGTGGGCGTGGAGCCTTGCCTAAGCCCTGAACCAGATGATCACGACGGTGGTGACCAGGCACATGGTGGCATTGCCCGTGTTGACCACCACCGCCTTGTTCACGCGCTGACCGTTGTGCTCATACAGCCATGCGGCCATGGTGGCATTCGCGCCCAGCCAGGTGAGCCATGTCCATAGCGAATGCTGGCTGGAATCACCACTTTGCTGGATGGCCCACACGGTGGGCGCATAGGCCGCAACGCGCACCGTATTGAACAGCGTGAAGGCCCAGGTCAGGCAGCGCAGGTAGTACGCGCGCCAACGGCCGGCATCCGCGGGCGCGAGGGCTGGCGTGTCCGCCCGCTGGTCTTGCGGCATGCGGTGGGCCCTCATGGCGCCCGCACCAGAAACACCCGGCTGAACCCCTTGTCCGTCAGCCTATCGACGACCTGGGCCGAATGCCACGGGTCGTCGCCATAGACCAGCACCGGCATGGTGGTGGGCGTGCCATAGGCCACATGGGCATGCCAGACATGGCGCACGGCGTCGTCCACGCTTGCTTCGCCGCAGCAGGCCACATGCTCGGAGATGACCTGGTCGTGCAGCGTGTCCTCAAGCAGGCGCGCCTGGGCCTCGGTGGCGTACAGGCCGGCGCGGGTGCGCTGCTCGGGGTTGGGCGGAATGGCGCCCGGCTCGGGGTGCTCGATCTCGCCGCGGCTGTCGAGCAGGGGGCGCACGCCTTGCAAATCCGCCGGGGGCGCGGCTTGGGCTATGCCCCAACAGGCCAGGCACAGCATGGCAGCCTGGGTAAAGCCGGTGATGACGCGTTTCATGATGACCTCCTTGCGGTTGCGTGGGCCAGGCGCGCTTTGGCGCTGCGCTGCCGGCGCCGCGCCGCGGAATGGCTGTGCGGCGCGCGCGGGCAGTGCAGGTATTGTTTTTCTTCGGCGCCGCGCTGGCGTCCGCTATTTGGTGGAGGGCGGAAGATCTACGTTACGGGTGTGCATGTCCAGCGCGGGCACGGTTTTCTTATTCCATTTCTAAATCACCCGTGTTGTTGTTGCTTCGCCTTGTCGTGCTACAGCACTGCCTACGGCTTCGCGTCTAGACACGAATGATTTGGAAACGGAATTAGCTGCCTTCGCGGCAGCGAGCAGGTATGTCAGCCGCTTGCGCGGCTGGATGCGCCGCTTCAAGGGCGTGGCCACCAAGTATCTGGCGTCTTACCTGAGCTGGTTTCGCATGCTTGACTGCACCCCTGGCTCTGCTCTGCAGCCCGCGTCGATATTGGTTTTTGCTATCAAAGGGTGAGCGCATCAATACGTTTCGCGAAAAGAGCCTTTCCAAAGCACCAGTAAATCGGTATAAGCATTCCAAATAGGATATTTAAAATAAATTAAAACTTCAATCAGAATGCTTAAACCGTCATCTTCCATTCCTTTGCCGGTGGCGCGCGCCCTGCTCAAGCTCGGCTCCGACCTGTCCTTGGCGCGTCGGCGGCGACATATCTCCCAAGCCTCGCTAGCAGAGCGCATGGGGGCGTCGCTCTCGACTGTACGGCGCATGGAAAAGGGCGATGCCCGCGTGCCCATCCATTTTTTCGCCCGTGCGCTGCATGTGTTTGGTGAACTTCAGGCCTTGGAGCATCTGCTGGACACGCCCAAGGATGAAATCGGCCTGGCGCTGATGGATGAGCATCTTCCCAAGCGGGTGCGCGGCAAGTCCAGCACGCCTTCGGGAGCGCTGTGATGGTGGCCCCTACAACCCTGCGCCAGGAGGTTCAGGTCGGCATCGGCAAGGCCGGGCTGGCGCTGGGCACGCTGGTGTACGCCCGGCAGGGGCAGCGCGAGCACTGCGCCTTTGCCTATGCTCCAACCTGGCTAAGCCACACCGAGCGCTTTGGCGTGTCGGCCGATCTGCCATTGGTGGCTGGCTACCAGGCGCACAAGGCGGCCAGTGCGCACGATTCGGTCTTTCACGGCGCGATTGCCGATACCGCCCCCGATGCCTGGGGGCGGCGCGTCATCGCCCGCGACCACGCCAGGCGCCGCCGCGCCGACCCCAAGCTGCCCGCTCTGACGGAACTGGACTATGTGCTGGCGGTGGATGATTTCAGCCGCGTGGGCGCGCTGCGGCTGGGCGGCGCCGACGGGGCTTGGCAGCGCACCGTGGCCCAGGGCCAGCGCAGCACGCCGCCCTTGATCGAGCTGGAGCGCATCTTTGAGGCCAGCCGGGCGGTGGAGCGTGGGCAGGAAACCGCCGAAGACCTGCGCTACCTGCAGGGCAAGGGCACGTCGCTGGGCGGCATGCGCCCCAAGTGCACGCTGATCGACGAAGACGGCCGCCTGGCGATCGGCAAGTTCCCTAGCGTGCAGGACGCGCGCAGCGTGACGCGCGGCGAGGTGATGGCACTGCGGTTGGCCGCCTTGGCGGGCGTGGATGTGGCGCCCGCACGCGTGGTGCTGCTGGGCAGCGGCAGCGAACAGGTGCCGGTCGCCGTTATCCAACGGTTTGACCGTGATGGCGCGGACGGGCGCATTCCCTATCAATCGGCGGCATCCTTGCTGCAAGCCGCGCGTGAGGACGAGCGCAGCTACACCGAAGTGGCCGACGCCATCCGCTCCCATGGTCATGCGCCCACTGAAGATGTGCGACAGCTTTGGCGGCGGCTGGTGTTCAACCTCTTGATCACCAACGTGGACGACCACTTGCAAAACCACGGCTTTCTGCATGTGGCGCACGGCCAGTGGCGGCTGGCCCCGGCGTTTGACCTCAATCCCTTTCCCGACAAAGAGCGCGAATCCAAGACCTGGCTGTCCGAGCAGGACGGGCCCATCACCGACGTGGCCATGCTGCTGGCGCGCGCCGCCTACTTTGCCCTGGACAGCAACCAGGCCTTGGCCGTGCTGGGCGAGGTGCATGCGGCGGTGCGCCAATGGCGGCGGCTGGCTCAAGCGCCCGAGGTGGGGTTGCAGGCACGCGAGCTTGACGATTTCGCGCCTGCTTTTGAACACCCGCAAATGGATGTGGCGGCGGGCTTGCTGTGACGGAACAAGGCAAGGGCGCACTTGTTTTTTGACGGCATGCCGTGATGGCGTTCGCAGTCTGCCATGCGCGCGATGTTGCGCTCCATGGCGTCCAGGTCTATGACCAGGGCCGGAGTGTCGATCCGGGCCAGGCCCTGCCCGATGAGCGGGTCACGAATGCGCTTCATCGCGGCTGTGCCGCTCCAGATGCTGCGTATCCGCCCAGCCCACCAGCGCCAGGCCGTTGCCGCCAGTCCACAGCAGGCGGTTGATGGCGGCGTTGGTCAGTTGCCAGGTGCGCGGCGCCTGCAGCTCCTGGCGCGTGGCCAGGCGGTACAGGATGTCCATCACGCCGCCATGGGCCACCAGCACGATCTGCTCGCCGCGGTGGCGTGCGGCAAGCTCGTCCACGGTGCAGGCGATGCGTTCGCGCAGCATGGTCAGCGATTCGCCGCCGCCGTCGGGCACGAAATGCGGGTCGCGCTTGCGCCAGCGCAGGGCCTGCTCGGGCGATTCGCTCTCGATCTGCTGGAAGGTGCGGCCCTGAAAGTCGCCGAAGCCGCGCTCGCGCAGGCCGCGCGCGCTGGCCAGGGGTGCGCCCGTGGTCTGGGCCACGGCCTGGGCGGTGGCGTAGGCGCGCTGCAGGTCGCTGCTGTAGATGGCGGCCACGGCCTCGTCCGCCAGGGCCTGGCCCAGCTGGCGCGCCTGCCACCGGCCGGTGTCGTTCAGCGGTATGTCCAGGTGGCCCTGGATGCGCGTGTCCACGTTCCAGGCGGTCTCGCCATGGCGCACGGCGATGATGCGGGTGGCTTGCATGGCGGATCCCGGGTGCTTACAGCAGCGACTTGGCGTTGTCGAGCACGTAGTCGCAGGCCTTTTCCTTCAGGTCGCCCTTGACCTTGTCGAGGTTGAAGCTCTTGCCGCCCGAGCCCGTGACCATGCCCGACAGGCCGCTGGCGTAGCCCTCGTCCTTGGGCTCCTCCTTCGGCGCCATGCCCATCTTGCCCAGCAGCTGGTTCTTGACCTGGGCCGCCTTGTCGGGGTTCAGGTAGTTGTTCTTCATGCAGTAGGTGATGACGCCGGCGGCGTTGCCGGCCGTGCCCGAGCCGGTCAGGCCCATGGCGGACAGGGCCGACAGGTCGCCGCCGCCGCCCAGGGCGCCACCCAGGGCCGAGGCACCGCCGGCGCCACCGATCTGGCCACGCAGGCTGTCACCCAGGCCGGCGGCCTGCGCGCTGGCACCCAGGCCGCATAGGCCGGCCAGCAGCAGGCCGGTGATGGCGATGTTCTTCATGGTGATTCCTTCCAAGGATTGACGAGCAAGACCACCGTAGCACGGCCCGTCATGCCTGAATGCGCGCGTTTGCAAACTACTGTGGCGCGCCCGTACCTGCGCCCGCAGCCGCGGGTGGCGCCACGCTGGCCGGTGCCGCGGCGGGGCGGCCGGTGTCCACCATGACCTCGGTGCGCACGCTGCGCGGGCCCTGCGGCGGCTGCGGAAAGCCGCTCAGCGCCTGGTCGAACAGCACGCCGTAGATGGCCGGGTCCTTGGTCCACACGTCCTCATAGGTGGCGGAGGTCTCGTACACCACCTGCTGCGTCTGGGCGTTGCGCAGCACCAGGCTGACCTTGCGGTGGTACAGGGTGGGTGGGGCATCCATCACCCAGCCCGGGCCCCAGCCCCAGCCACGGCCATAGCCCCAGCGGCCGTAGAACGGATCCGGGCCGTAGTACGGCCAGGCGCGCGGCGTGGCGTAGCCGCCCTCGGCGCCCAGCTGCGCCACCAGGCTGGGCTGGGCATCGTCGCGCCGCAACCCGACGCGGGCCAGGGCGGCCTCGGCCTGCGCCTCTATCGGGGCGAAGGCGGCGGCGTGCAGCTGCTGCGAGGGCAGGCGCTCGATGCGGTAGGTGGGCGGGCTGGGCAGGGTGGTCAGCGTGGAGTAGCTGCTGACGTCGCTTTGCACCAGGCGCGGGCCGGCGCAGCCGGCCAGCAGGGCAGTGGCAACCAGCAGCAGTGCGACAACAGGGCGTGACCAGGGCATGGCGAACCTTCGTGGCGGGTGGCTATGCCTGCACTATGCCACTGCGTCCGCGCGCGTGCGCACCACCTGCAGCGGCATGGGCAACTCCTCTTCGTCAAAGGCCGTGTCGCCATTGGGGTCGGCAATGCCGGTGGCGCGGGCATTCTTGAAGTCGTGCAGCTTCGGGTCCATCAGGTGCGTGGTGACCACATGGCCCATGGCGCGCAGCATGCTTTCGATGCGGCCGGGGTGTTTCTTGTCCCACTCGCGCAGCATCTCGTTCACCGCCGCGCGCTGCAGGCCCTCCTGGCTGCCGCACAGGTTGCAGGGGATGATGGGGAACTGCTGGTATTGCGCCCAGCGCACCGTGTCCTTCTCGCTCACATTGCACAGCGGGCGTATCACCACATGGCGGCCGTCGTCGCTCACCAGCTTGGGCGGCATGCCCTTCATGCGCCCGCCGTAGAACAGGTTCAGCATCAGCGTGGCGACGATGTCGTCGCGGTGGTGGCCCAGGGCTATTTTTGTGCAGCGCAGCTCGTCGGCCACCTTGTAGAGGATGGCGCGGCGCAGGCGCGAGCACAGGCTGCAGGTGGTCTTGCCCTCGGGCACGACGCGCTTGACGACGCTGTAGGTGTCCTGGTTCTCGATGTGGTATTCGACGCCAATGCTCTTGAAGTAGTCGGGCAGCACATGCTCAGGGAACCCGGGCTGCTTTTGATCCAGGTTCACGGCGACGATGTCGAACTTCACCGGCGCGCGCCTTTGCAGCTTGCGCAGAATGTCCAGCAGGGTGTAGCTGTCCTTGCCGCCGGACATGCAGACCATGATGCGGTCGCCCTCCTCAATCATGTTGTAGTCCAGCACGGCGCGGCCTACCTCGCGGCACAGGCGCTTTTCCAGCTTGATGTGTTCGCGCTCCAGCTTGCGCGTGTCGCTGGCGGGTTCTTCGGCCATCCAGTCGGCGGTGTTTGCAATTGTGTTCATGGGCTTGTTACCACTGTCCGGTTTCGACGCGAATGGCGACTTCGCAGTCTTCAAAGATTTCAAGTTTGGCAATTTTGATGCGCACGCCCAGCACGCCGGGCAGCTGCATCAGGCGCTGGGCCAGCTTGCCGATCAGGCTTTCCAGCAGGTTCACATGCTCGGCCGTGCATTCGTCGATGATGATCTGGCGCACCTTGCGGTAGTCCAGCACATGGCGGATGTCGTCGTCGCGCGGCGCCAGCGGCTGGGGGCCCAGGTTGAGCTCGGCGTCCACCTGGATCGGCTGGGGGGCGGCCTTTTCGTGGTCCAGGATGCCCAGGTTGGCATCAAAGCGCAGGCCGGTGAGGGTCAGCGCCTGCTGGCCCTTGTCCTGGAGCGCGGGATGATAGTGCAAGGAGTTCACGGCTTCACCAGGGCTTGATGCACACCCGCTCCACGCCCACGGAGGCGCTGTCGGGATAGATGTCGGGCTTGCGCGTGGCCACGCGCACGGCATGCACCTCGCTTCTTTGCAGCAGGGCCGCAGCGATGGCGTCGCACAGGGTTTCCTGCAGCTCATGGTGCTGGCCGCCGACCTCGCGCGCGATCACGTCGCGCACGAAGTCGTAGTCCAGCGTCTGCGAGATATGGTCGCTGGCCGCCGGAGCATGATCGAGCTTGACGCACAGATCCACGTCGAACCACATGCGCTGCGCGCCCTGGCGCTCGTGCGCGTGCACGCCTATGCGCACCGGCACCTCGTGGCGGCGCAGGCTTAAAGCGCGGCATTGCGTGGCCAGGCGCGCGTCCAGCGCGCCAAAGGCAAGCAGTATGGAATTCATGGGCGTGGATTTTCTGCGATCGTGAACATCACGTCGCGCGCGAGGGGCACCAGGTGCTGGCCGTTGTCGGCCTGCAGCGTGCAGCCGTTCAGGCTGGCGTTGCCGGCGATGAACACGGCGCAGCGCGCTACATCCAGCGGTGCTATCGGCTGGCGCAGCAGGTTCACACGGCTGGCCTGGTCGAAGTTGTCCTGGGTCTGCGGGCCGCTCAGGTACATCAACCCCGGCGACAGGCCGCACACCCGCACCAGCGGCGCCAGCGCCTGGGCCTGCAGCGCCACGCTGCGCTCCAGGGCCAGCTTGCTCACGGTGTAGGAAAAATAGTCGGGATTCAGGTTGTGCACCTTCTGGTCCAGCACATGGATCACGCTGTAGTGCCCGTCCGTCGCCAGCTTTTGTTCCAGCAGCCAGCGGTGCAGGGCATTGCCCAGCAGCAGGGGCGTGGCGGTGTTGGTCTGGAAATGCCGCAGCAGCGCATCGGCACTGGCTGTGCGCGCATCGTCGGCCTCGAAGATGGAGGCGTTGTTGACGATGCAGCGTGGCGCGGCGCCGGTCAGCGCCAGGCATTGCTGCAGCAAGGCCTCGGCGGCGTCAGGCTGTGCCAGGTCAGCGTGCAGCAGCAGGCATTCGCGCCCCAGGGCCTGCACGGCGGCCTGGGTGTCCTGCGCGCCGGCCAGCGACATGCGGTAGTGGCACAGCACATTCCAGCCCGCGGCCGCGAAGGCCTGGGCGATCTCGCGCCCCAGGCGGTGCGCGGCGCCGGTGACTAGCACCCAGTCGGCGGTGTTCATGCGCGGCCTCCGTGGCCGGCGGCCAATACAATGCCGGCCTTGCCGCGCGCCCGCGGCGGCCGGGCGACAAGCGCCGCCCGCGGGGGGAGTGGGTGATGGAATTCGCTCATGAAGCCGACCAGTGACGCGCGTGAAAAACCGCAAATTATGACCACCCTCACCGAAATGCTAGGCGCGCGCATACGCCAGAACATCGCCGCGCAGGGCGGCTGGATAGGCTTTGACCGCTTCATGGAGCAGGCCCTGTACACCCCCGGCCTGGGCTACTACACGAACGACCTGCGCAAGCTCGGCACCATGCCCGAGGACGGCAGCGACTTCGTCACCGCGCCCGAGCTCTCGCCCGTCTTCGGCCGCGTGCTGGCCAACCAGGTGCGCGAGGCGCTGGACGCCACGGCCACCGACGAGGTCTGGGAATTTGGCGCCGGCAGCGGCGCCCTGGCCGCGCAGCTCCTGGGCTCTTTAGGCGAACGCGTACGCCGCTACACCATCGTCGATCTGTCGGGCAGCCTGCGCGCGCGCCAGCAGCAGCGCCTGGCCGAGTTTGGCGACCGCGTGGCCTGGGCCGACCGCCTGCCGCAGGCCATCGAAGGCGTGGTGGTCGGCAACGAGGTGCTGGACGCCATGCCGGTGCAGCTGCTGCACCGCGTGGACGGCCAATGGCACGAGCGCGGCGTGGTCGCCGCCGGCGATGGCTTTGGCTGGGAGGACAGGCCCACGCCGCTGCGCCCGCCCGTCGAGATCGAAGGCGGGCACGACTACCTGACGGAGATACACGCCCAAGGCGAGGCCTTCATGCGCACCCTGGCCGCGCACCTGACGCGCGGCGCGGCCTTCCTGATCGACTACGGCTTTGGCGAGGACGAGTACTACCACCCCCAGCGCCACATGGGCACGGTGATGTGCCACCGCGCCCACCGCGCCGACGACGACCCGCTGGCCGACGCGGGCGCCAAGGACATCACGGCCCATGTCAACTTCACCGCTATTGGCCTTGCGGCGCAGGACGCCGGCCTGAATGTGCTGGGCTACACCAGCCAGGCGCGTTTTCTGCTGAACTGCGGGTTGCTACAAGAAATGGAGCGTCTACCGATTGCCCAACGCGCACTGGCGGCCAAATTGATGCTGGAGCATGAAATGGGTGAGCTGTTCAAGGTGCTGGCCGTGGCGCCGGGCGAGCCCTGGACGCCCATGGGTTTTACCCAGGGCGACCGCACGCACCGGCTGTGAACCGCTCGACCCGTGACGCGCTCAACGCGCGACGCTGGTGCCCACCGGCGTGAGCACGAAGTCGAAATATGAACGCCAGGCGGTCTCGCCCTTGACATGCTCGTAGGGCGCGACCAGCGTCTCCTTCACGCCGAACACGGTGTCCGAGTTGATATAGGGGTCGTCACCGACAAAGGTATGGGTGACCACCTTCTGGAACCCCGACGCCGTCACCAGAAAGTGCATGTGGGCCGGCCGATAGGGGTGGCGCCCCAGCAGGCCCAGCATCTTGCCCACGGGCCCGTCGTCGGGGATGGGATAGGACACCGGCTTGATGCCGGCGAAGCGGTACTTGCCGTCCGCTCCTGTGGTGAAGATGCCCCGGTTGTTCCATTTCGGCTGGATGTCGGGCTGTTGCACATCGTAGAAGCCCTCGGCGTTGTCCGACCAGACATCGATGCGCGCGCCGGCGACCGGTTCGCCGTGCAGGTCGATCACCCGGCCCTCGAACAGGCAGCTCTCGCCCTTGCCGTCGAGCGAGATGTTGGCACCCATCTCGCGCTCGGGCGCGCCAATCACATGGAAGGGGCCGAACACCGTGTTCTCGGTGGCCCCCACGGGGCGCCGGTTGTTGATGGCATCGACCAGCATGGAAAAGCCCAGCGTGTCGCTCAGCAGGATGAACTCCTGCCGCTCACCGCTGCACATCTGGCCGGTGCGGGTCAGAAAATCGATGGCGATGTCCCATTCATCCTGGGTCAGATGAATGTCCTTGGCAAAGGCGTGCAGATGCTTGATGAGCGACGCCATGACTTCCTTCAGGCGCGGGTTGACGTCCTTGCCCATGCGGGCATTGACGGCGTCGGCAGAGCCCTCTTCGGTAAAAAATGCAGTCATGATGAATTCCTTTTCGGTGTAGCGATGCAGTTATGACGATTGCGGCCTGGTGCCTTCCCAGGCGCGCTGCAGCAGCGCGCGCACGGCATCGCGTGCAATCGGGCGCGGGTTCCAGTAGGGGTTCTTCACCGTCAGGTCGGCCGCCTGGTCCAGCTGCGATTCCTGCAGGCCCAGATCCTTCAGCGCCAGCGGCGCACCGAGTGACCGGGCGAAGTCGTACAGCCCGCCGCCTATGTCGCCGCCGAAGAGCGCGGTCAGCGGCCGCAGTTCGGCCGCCGCCGCCTGGGCGTTGTAGGCCGCGGAATGCGGCAGCACGATGGCGTGGGTTTCGGCGTGGGGCAGGTCGAAGCTGCCCCCCAGCGTGTGGCACAGCTTGTGGTGCAGCGCCATGCCGACCGTGCCCAGCACCGTGCCGCACAGCCACGAGCCGTACAGCGCATCGCTGCGCGCCGCGGCGTTCCTGGGGTCGGCCACGATCACCGGCAGGGCGCCCTGCAATGCGCGCACACCTTCCACGGCCATCAGCGACGCGACCGGGTTGCGGTCGCGCGCATAGACCGCCTCCAGCGCGTGCGCCATGGCGTTGAGTCCACTGGTCACGCTCATGGCCACGGGCAGGCCCAGGGTCAGGTCGGGGTCGTAGATCACCACCTCGGGCAGGATCTTCGGATCGCGCACCGTGGTCTTCACGCCATCCTCGGTCTGCCCCAGGATGGGCGTGACTTCGGAGCCCGCGTAGGTGGTGGCCACCACCACCTGCGGCGCGTCGTTGCGGTAGGCGATGGCCTTGCCCAGCCCGATGGTGGAGCCGCCGCCCAGCGCCACCACGCAATCGGCGCCCGCTGCGTCGAACGCGGCCATGGCCCTGGCCGTCACCGCCACCGGCGTGTGCATCGCCGCTTCGGCGAACACCCCGGCCGACAGGGGGCCGAGCTGCCTTGCCAGCGCCTGTGCATCGGCCTGCTGGAAGGGCGTGGACAGGATCAGGGCGCGGCTTGCGCCCAGGCGCTTTATCTCATCGCCCACGCGGGCCAGGGTGCCGGGCCCGAACACGATGCGCGCCGGGTTGATGTCATAGCTGAACGGTGTCGTCATGCGCTGTCTCCAGGTTCAGGCCACGGCCTCTGCCGCGGCGTTTTGCAGATGCAGGCGCGACATGACCCTGTCGAAGCGCTGCTGCAGAATTTCGGGGCTGTTCGCGGTGACCGCGACATAGAAGTCGGGGCGCAGCAGCACGTACTTCGCGTCGATGGTGGCCAGCCACTTGGCATAGGTG
Source organism: Pseudomonadota bacterium (assembly GCA_018240995.1). Taxonomy (GTDB): domain Bacteria; phylum Pseudomonadota; class Gammaproteobacteria; order Burkholderiales; family Burkholderiaceae_C; genus Alicycliphilus. The sequence goes on from JAFEES010000009.1 coordinate 12,049, forward strand.
CCCTCCACGTCCACCGCATCGCATGCCGTGCCGGGCGCACCCACCTTGACCGTCATGCCATTGAGCAGTGCAAGCTGCTCGCGCTGCGCGTCGGTCAGCGCGGCCGCCGGGTCCACGTCCAGGCCAATCATGACCCAGCCGCGGCCCACCGCCTGGTCGAAACGGTCGCGCCTGCCATGGGCCTCGACCACCCCCTGCACCGACAGTTCGCCGGCATGGGCGGAGTCGCCACACCAGGCGCCCTGGCCGAGCTGGCAGATGTCGGTAGGTACGGGCTCGTTGTTGCGCGCGGCCAGTTCCGCCTTCATCCTGACGTCGCGCTCGGCCGCCTGCTGCTCGTCGGCAATGCAGATGATCTTGCCCAGTTCCTGGCTGAAGTTGATGTAGTGCTTGGCGTGTTCCAGGCGCTCGGTGGTGTAGCTTTCCAGCACGTCGATGCCCATCTTGCCCTCAAGGATGGCGTTCAGGCGCCAGCCCAGCGCGAAGGCATCGCGCACGCCGGCGCACATGCCCTCGCCGGCAAACGGGGGCATCAGGTGGGCGGCGTCGCCCGCGATGGCGCAACGGCCCTGGTGCCAGACCTTGGCCCAGCGCGCCTGGAAGCGATACACCGCACTGCGCTCCAGCTCGGCGTTTTGCGGGGTCAGGCCCCAGGGCTTGAGCAGTTCCCACGCGCTCTCGGGCTTTTGCAGCTCCTCGCCCGATTCGCCCGGCATGACCATGTATTCCCAGCGGCGGCGGCCGGGGCCCGCGGGCACGATGGTGGTCGGGCGCTTGGGGTCGCACAGCTGCCACTGCGCCGGCTTCATCTCGTAGGGGCCCTTGGGGATCATGTCCAGGATCAGCCAGTCGAAGAAATAGCCCTTGTCCTCGTTCTCTATGCCCAGGCTCTCGCGAACGAAGCTGTTGGCCCCGTCGGCACCCACCACGAACCTGGCACGCAGCGTGCGGGTCTCGCCGTTGGCGCCCGCTTCCCGGGGGTTGCGCTGCAAGGTCAGGGTGACGCCGTCCGCGTCCTGCGCCAGCGCCACGCCATTCCAGCCGCGCAGTTGTTCCACCGTGGGGTAGGTGTCGGCGATACGCGTCAGGCGTTCTTCCAGGTCGGGCTGGTTGAACCAGTAGCGCACGCGCCAGCCCGAAGCCGAGGTGCTTTGCCAATCCACGATCTGCAGGTTTTCACCCTTGGTGTCCTTCCAGTAGTACAGCTCGTCGTGGTAGTTGATCGCGGGGTCGTTTTCGGAATCGATGTCCAGCGTCGCCAGGATGCGGGCGATCTCATGGTCGTAGGTCACGGCGCGCGGGCGGCCATAGGCCTCGCTCCAGCGTTCGATCAGCGTCACGCGCTTGCCCTGCCTGCCCAGCAGGATGGCGAGCAGGGTGCCGACAGGCCCGCCGCCGACGATGGCGACATCGGTATCAAAAGCCTGGGTGTTGGATGTGGTGGTTGGGGTCACGGGTGTTTCCTTTTCACAAGTCATGCAAGGGGCGGTTGATGGAGCTCGCAGGGTTGGCCGCAGCCCCCGACACGCATCCGAATCCATGAGCAATGCATTTCCATTTCCATTGAGCGGGAAGGCGTTTGCGTTGGATCAAATGAATGTACGTCAAATATGAATTACGTTCATATAGTGTTTTCCCTCGGATTCCAGAGTCGAGCTGGATTTGCTTGAGGCACCCGCGTGGCGTGGCCGGGCGCAGCAGATCGGGCGCGGATCGAGGCAGGCTGGGGATTGGGAGAGACGGGGGCGCCCTGGAAGCGTCCATGGGGCGTGGCGCGGCTTGTATCCGGCAGATGAGCCTACGGCCGCATTCGTATTAGACTGATCGTCATGAATGAATCAGTGCAAGATCCCACGAACACGCCGGAAGCGGAACCCGAAGGCCGCGTGGCCCGGCGGCAGCGCCGCAACCGCGAGGCGTTGATTCACGCCGCCAGTGCGGTGATGGGCGAGAAGGGGATAGACGCGGCCACCATGCTGGAGATTGCCGAGCGCGCCGACGTCGGGGCGGGCACGGTCTACAACTACTTCAAGTCCAAGGACGAGCTGGCCATCACGGTGCTGGAAGACATGATGCGCCAGCTCGCCCGGCGCCTGGAAAAGGCCAGCGCCGCCTTCGAAGACCCGGCCGAGGTCTATGCCTTCGGCGTGCGCACCGTGGTGGAGACGGCCACTACCGACGTGCGCTGGAAGCAGATGCTGTATCGCTCCGAAGTGATTGCCGATGCGCTGTTCAGGCAAATGGGGCCGTTTGCCATCCGTGATCTGCGGCACGCGGCCGCCGCCGGCCGCTTTGCGGTGCCCGACGCCGAGCTGGTCTGGCGGCTGACCGCACACGCCATCGTCGGCATCAGCCTGGCGATCAGCTCCGATGCCGTGCCCGCCGCGGCCATGGATCAGGTGGTGGTGCGGCTGCTGTGCATGACCGGTATCGGGGCCGATGCCGCGGCCGAACTGGCTGCGCGCCCACGTCCGGCGCTGCCGCCCGACGGCGCCTGCTGATCGCCCGGCCCATGCTGCGCTGGCTCATCGTCGTCTTCCTGGCCCTGGTGCTGATCAACGGTCTCACGCCCTGGCTCAAGCGCCTGGGGCTGGGGCGCTTGCCGGGGGATTTTCATTTCCGGCTGTTTGGGCGCGAATGGTTTGTTCCGCTGGCCAGCACGCTGTTGTTGAGCTTTTTGCTCAGCCTGGCGGTGAAGTGGCTGTGAGCTGGTCTAGTGGGGAGCATGCCTCAGAAAGTACCGTCATGCCCGCGCAGGCGGGCATCCAGTCTCCGCACGAAAGCCCTGGATCCCCGCCTGCGCGGGGATGACGACGCGGACGTCAGGGTGTCTGTGGAATGTCGCCAACCAGGCGAGCTTGAAATTGGGGTTCCGTGGCCGCAGTTGTGAGAGCAGCATTTCTTGAAGCGCCTTCTGCCATGAACACAGCCACCGCCCAGCACATCGTCTGCCCCCACTGCCACACCACCAACCGCGTGCAGGCCGCACAGCTGGCGAGCAGCCCCGACTGCGGCAGCTGCCATCGGCCGCTGTTCACCGGCGCGCCCCTGGAGCTGGATGCGGCCAGCTTCGACAAGCAGGTGGGGCGCAACCATATCCCCGTGGTGGTGGATTTTTGGGCTCCCTGGTGCGGCCCCTGCCGGCAAATGGCGCCGGCCTTCGCCCAGGCGGCGCGCGCGCTGGAGCCCGGCGTGCGCCTGGCAAAACTCGACACTGAGGCGCATCCAGCCATTGCCGCGCGCTACGGTATCCGCAGCATTCCGACGATGATCATGTTCCGTGGCGGGCAAGAGGTGGCGCGCGTCTCGGGTGCGCTGGGCGCGGCCGACATTGCGCGCTGGGTGCGGTCTGTCTAGTGAGTGGTGGGTGGTGAGTGGTGAGTGGCAGGCGCCCCGGCGTCCAGCCATGCCTGCAGCGCGCGCACGCGTGCGGCGTGGATCCGCTCGCCCACCTTGGGGCCCTGCAGGCCCTGGGCGGCGGCCTGCGCGGCAATGCTGCTGGTGACTACCGCCTGCACAGCCGCCAGCGCCGCGTTGATGCGCGCGCGTTGCGGGTAGGGCGCTTCTTCATAGCCCAGGCGCCCGCGCGCGTCGCATTCGCAGGCCAGCAAGATCGCGTCCAGCCGCGCCGGCTTGCGTATCGCGTCGCAGCGCTCCAGCAATCGCACCAGGGCAGCCGCGCCCAGCTCGCCGCTGCGGTGGATGTTGCCGTGCTCGCGCGCCACCACGTCGGCCAGCTCGCGGCAGTCCACCGGTACGCGCAGGCGCTCGGCCACGGCCTGCAGCAGCCTGCTGCTGCGCTGCTCGTGGCCGATGTGGCGTGGCAGCAGGTCGGCCGGCGTGGTGCCTTTGCCCAGGTCATGCACCAGGCAGGCGAAGCGCACGGCCAGCGGTGCTTGCAGGCGCGCCGCCATGTCCAGCACCATCATCACGTGCACGCCGGTGTCCACCTCGGGGTGGTATTCGGGGCGCTGGGGCACGCCCCACAGGCGGTTCAGCTCGGGCAGCAGCACGGCCAGCGCGCCGCAGGCGCGCAGCACGTCGAACATGCGCGAGGGCTGCGGCTCCATCAGCCCGCGCGAGAGCTCTTGCCACACGCGCTCGGCCACCAGGTGATCGGCCTCGCCGTGCGCCACCATCTCGCGCATGAGCTGCATGGTCTCGGGCGCCACCGAGAAGTCGGTGAAGCGCGCCGCGAAGCGTGCCACGCGCAGGATGCGCACCGGGTCTTCGCGGAACGCCTCGGTCACATGGCGCAGCACGCGCCCCTGCAGGTCGCGCACCCCGCCATAGGGGTCGATCAGCGTCTCGGCGCCCGTCACATCGACGCTGGTAGCTATTGAATTGATAGTGAGATCGCGCCGCGCCAGGTCATCTTCCAGCGTCACGTCGGGCGAGGTCTGCACCACAAAGCCGCGGTAGCCGCGCCCGTTCTTGCGCTCGGTGCGCGCCAGCGCGTATTCCTCGTGCGTCTGGGGGTGCAGGAACACGGGGAAGTCGCGCCCCACGGGCACGAAGCCGCGCGCCACCATGTCCTCGGGCGTGGCGCCGACGACGACCCAGTCGTGGTCATTCTCCGGGCGGCCCAACAGCCGGTCGCGTACCGCGCCGCCCACCATGTAGATTTGCATGGCGGCGAGTGTAAATTCACCGCCCTTGCCTTGGAGCCTGCCCATGTCGTCCAGCCTCATCACCATCGTCCAGCCCAATCTTGACGGCAGCCTGCCCATCCCCGAGCCGGACGCCCCCAGCGCGTTTGAACAGGCACAAGCGCAGCTGCAGCAGCAGACCGAGGCGCTGCAAGAGCGCCTGCAGGACATGCAGGAGCTGCTGAACAAGCCGCTTTCCGCCATCCTGGACGAGCGCGACAAGGCGCTGGAGGCGGCTGCCGCCTGGGACGCCTTCGGCGCCATGTGGCTGCTGGCCCAGCGTGCCATGCGCCGCGTGGCGCTGGATCTGGCGGCCGCGCAGGGCCTGGACGAGGCGGCAGTGGTGGCCCGCGCCATGGCGCATGCCAACGCAGTGTTGAACAGCGAGGGCGAAGACCTGGGCGGCTCCATCGCCCCGGCGCAGCTGGCGCATATCGCGCGCCACAAGGCCTATTTGCGCAAGCAGTTTCGCCAAGGGTGACGGCGGCTGTCGTTGCTGGCGCGCCTGGCGCTGGGCGCGTCGCATCGTGGTTCTGCGCCACATGGCCGCGTGTGGCGCGGCCGGCTCACTTGACCCGGTGCAGGGTGTTGCGGTCGGTGTGGTGCATCTCGCCTCCCGTGGCCGCGAGCTTGAGCAGCAGGTCGGACTCGTAGCTGATGGTGCCGTCGCCGTGCACCTTGAAGACGGTCACGAAGTCCTTGATCTCGGCGCGCTGCAGCAGGTATTTGTTCTGCAACAGGCCATACGAGGCGGAACCCGGCGTGGCGCGGAAGGTGAACACCTTGTCGCGCGCGTTCGCATGGCCGCCGGCCAGCGCGGCGATGCCGCGGCCGAAGACCACGGCGCGCATGATCTCGCCGGTGGTCTTTTCCCACAGCATGTAGCCGACCTCGTCGTGGAAGGGGTTCATGGCCTCCTCGCCATGGCGCCAGGCGGTCATCTGGTAGGTCAGGCCCTCCAGCGACTGCTTGCCGTTTTCCTGCTTGGGGATGGGGCGGAACCAGGCCTTTTCAAAGTAGCCGGTCTCGCCCGTCATGTCGTCTTCGTTGTGGTAGGACAGATCCACGCCCACGTTGCCTTCCCATTCGCCCACCAGCGGTGTCAAAGGGCCCAGGCGTTGCGGTCCAAGAATTTCAGCCATGTCGCACTCCTTGTCGTTGTGAAGAGTGCCTTCAGCGTATTCCTTGCACCGGCTGACTGCAAACGGCCGGCATGCATTACCGCGATAGCGTTCCGGCTATCGGGCGCCCACCTCGACCACTAGCTGCGCGTCGAACAGCGCGTTCTCCACCTTGCCCTCCCTGGCATAGCCGCGCGGGTTGCACAGCACGCGCGTGTCCTGCACCTGGTAGTCAAAGCTGTCGTGCGTATGGCCGTGAATCCACAACTGCGCGCCGCTGGCCGCCACCAGGTCTTGCGCGTCGGAGACGAAGCCGGCGTTCAGCGGCGAGCCGGCAAAGCGCGGATGAATGCTGTGCAGCGTGGGCGCGTGGTGCGTGATGACCACCGTCGGGCCGGCGAAGGGCTGGGCCAGCGCGCGCGCCAGCCACGCCACGTTGGTCTCGTACAGGTCGGCCGCGTCCTGCGGCGTGAACAGCGGGTCGCCAGGCTCGGGGCCCATGCGGATGCGGCTGAAGTCGTACATGAAGCGCTGCACCTCGGCCATGGCGTGCTGGCGCTCTTCTTCGGTGTCAAAGATGCGGAAATTGCCCCACAGCGTGGAGCCTATGAAGCGCACGCCGGAAAGCTGCAGGCTGTCGTTGGACAGCACCTGCACTGGCGTGCCCTGGCTCAGCCGGCGCAGCTCGGCGATTACCTGGGCGTGGCTTGCGCCATAGAACTCGTGGTTGCCGGGCACGTACAGCACCGGCTTGCCAAAGCCCTGGGCCCAGGTGATGGCCTGCGCGGGGCGCGCGATGTCGCCGGCCAGCACGACGATGTCGGCATCGGTGCGTGGCTGCTCCATGCCCTGCACGCCCAGGTGCAGGTCGGAGAGGATGTGCAGTTTCATGGGCTACGTGCCGTCAGCTGCGGCGGATACGGTAGGGTTCCTCGAAGTCCAGGAAGTCCTGTTCGGCCAGCGCGCCGTCGATCCAGGCCCTCACGCCGGGCAGCTGCTGCACGCGCCGCACATAGTCGGCGATGGGCTGCGGCACGGGCAGCGCATAGGTCGCCAGGCGCATGCACACCGGCGCGTAGAAGGCGTCGGCAATGGTGAACTGGCCGAACAGCATGGGGCCGCCATGCCGGGCCAGCAGTTCGCCCCACATGTCGATCAGGCGCTGCACGTCGGCGCGCACGCCGGCCTGGTCGCGCCAGAGGATGGCGCCCACCTCGGGCAGGCGCGCCTCGATGTTCATGCCGCAATGGCTGCGCAGCGCGCCGAAGCCGCTGTGCATCTCGGCCACCGCGCTGCGGGCGCGGGCGCGGGTGGCCCGGTCGGCGGGCCACAGCTGCTTGTCGGGGTGGGTCTCGGCCAGGTATTCGGCGATTGCCAGGCTGTCCCAGATGGCGGTGTCGCCATCCACCAGCACCGGCACCTTGCCCGCGGGGCTGACGGCCTTCAACTGGCGCTTGAACTGCGAGCCGGCGTCGAAGCTGTCGAAGCGCACCGGCACTTCCTCGAAGGCAATGCCGGCCTGGCGCAGCAGCACCCAGGGGCGCATGGACCAGGAGGAATAGTTCTTGTTGCCTATGTAGAGCTGGAGCATGGCGGGGGCTTCCTTCCTTGCTTGAAAAAGTGAGCTGCTGGGGCTTGTCCCGCTAGTGTTTGCAGCACTATTGCCTTAAGGATGTACGTCTCTGAAGGCACCGTCATGCCCGCGCAGGCGGGCATCCAGCCGGTGTGCCGGGCCATGGATTCCCGCCTGCGCGGGAATGACGATGCGCGGGCAAGCGAGTCAGAGGCATATCTCGGGCGCTTTGGTCACACAGGCCAGACGACACCGTTGTCGTTGAGTATGGCGTCCAGCGGCAGGTCGTGCGCCTCGGGCTCGAAGTCGTCCAGATAGCCGTGGGTGTATCCCAGGCCCACGGTGGCGGGGCGCGGCTGCAGCGTGGCCAGGGTGCGGTCGTAGAAGCCGCCGCCATAGCCCAGGCGGTAGCCGCCCGGCCCATAGCCCACGCAGGGCACGAACAGCAGCGTGGGGTGGATGAGCTCGGTGTCCTTGGGCTTGGGAATGCCGTAGGCGTCTTCCTCCATCGGGCAGCCGGGGTACCAGGCGTGGAAGGTGAGCGTCTTGTGCGCCTTGTTCACCACCGGCAGGCCGATGCGGCGCGGCTGGGGCTCGTCCAGCAGCTCGCCGTCTTCCTTCCAGCGGTGCAGGGCGGGCAGGGGGTCGAATTCGCCCTTGATGGGCCAGTAGGCGCCGATGACGGTGTCCGGCCGGTCTACCAGCCAGATGCGCATCACGCGTTGCAACATCTCGGCGCGGTGAAGCCGGTCGGGCAGATTCAGGCGTTGTTCTACCAGTGCGCGGCGCAGGGCTGCTTTGTCCATCCGATAATTCCCCCATGCAATGGCACAAGATTCTGACACCGCTTCTCGCCGGGGCGGTACTGGCCGCCGCGGCGCCCTGGGCCGCGGCGCAAAACCGTGGCGACGATACCCTGCTGGAGATGCAGCAGGCCTTCCGCAAGGGTGACCGGCAAAGGCTGGCCGCGCTGCTGCCCGGCGCGCGCGGCCATGTGCTGGAGCCCTGGGCCGCCTACTGGGAGCTGCGCGCGCGCCTGGATCTGGCCCAGCCCGACGAGGTGAACGCCTTCCTGCAGCGCTGGGCCGGCAGCTACCAGGAAGACCGGCTGCGCAACGACTGGCTGCTGCTCTTGGGCCAGCGCCGCAGCTGGGATCAGTTTGCCGAGCTGCACCCAAGCTACCGCATGGGCGACGACCGCGAGGTGCGCTGCTACGCGTTGACCATTGACCAGATCAAGGGCCAGGCGGCGCAGGACGCCGGCGCCGAGGTGCTGCGCAACTGGTACGCACAGCGCGAACTGGACGACGGCTGCGCCAACGCCGCCGCCGAGCTGCTGGCCGCCAAGCGCATCAAACCGCTGGACGTGTGGCGCAAGGCGCGCCTGGGCGCCGAGACGAACCGCCTGCGCGTGACGCGCAAGGCGGTGGAGATCGTCGCCCCCGAGGCCCTGGGGCGGCTGCGCGAGGTGCTGGACGCGCCCGTCAAATACCTCAAGGGCCACGCCACCGCGCGCGGCCACGAGCGCCAGGAGCTGGTGGTGCTGGCCCTGGCGCGCATTGCCGCCAGCGATGCCGGCGTCGCCGCGAATCTGCTGGACAACAAATGGGGCGTGCACCTGTCGCCCGAAGAGCGCAATTGGCTCTGGGGCCTGATCGGCAAGCAGGCGGCGCTGGCGCTGTCGCCCGACGCCCTGGGCTACTACGCCAACGTGGGCCGTGACGCCGACCTGACCGACGACATGCTGGGCTGGAAGGTGCGCGCCGCGCTGCGCGCCGGCCAATGGAAGCAGGTGGGCCACGCCATAGACGCCATGAGCGCCGCCGCGCGCGCCGACAGCACCTGGGTGTACTGGAAGGCGCGCGCCCTCATCGCCGGCCGCCCCAGCGAGGAAGACCGCGCCAGCGCGCGCCAGTTGCTGGAGCGCATTGCCGGCACGGCGGGCTTCTACGAGCAGCTGGCCTTGGAAGAATTGGGCACGCGCGTCAGCGCGCCTCCTGCGCCGGCACCTTTGACCGATGCGGAGAAGGCCGCCGCGCGCGCCAACCCGGGCCTGGCACGCGCCCTGTATGCGATTGCCATGGGCCTGCGCGGCGAGGGCGTGCGCGAGTGGAACTACAGCACCAACCTGCACCAAAGCGGCGGCATGGGCGAGCGCGAGCTGCTGGCCGCCGCCGACCTGGCCTGCCAGCAGCAGGTGTGGGATCGCTGCATCAACACCAGCGAGCGCACCAAGGGCGCGATCGACATGGCGCAGCGCTTTCCCATGCCGTTTCGCGACACCGTGGTGCAGCGCGCCAAGGGCATTGGCCTGGATCCGGCCTATGTCTATGGCCTGATCCGCCAGGAAAGCCGCTTCATCATGGACGCGCGCTCGGGCGTGGGCGCCTCGGGGCTGATGCAGGTCATGCCGGCCACGGCGCGCTGGACGGCCAAGAAGATCGGCCTGGTCGGCTTCACGCCCGACCAGATCACCGACCGCGACACCAACATCACCATAGGCACGGCGTATCTGAAGCTGGCGCTGGACGATTTCGACGGCTCCATGGCCCTGGCCGCCGCCGCCTACAACGCCGGCCCGGGCCGCCCGCGCAATTGGCGCAACGGCCCGGTGCTGGACGCCGCCATCTGGGCCGAGAACGTGCCTTTCAGCGAGACGCGCGACTATGTGAAGAAGGTGCTGGCGAACACGGTGAACTACGCCGCCATCCTCACCGGCCAGCCGCAGTCGCTCAAGAGCCGCCTGGGGCTGGTGGGCCCGCGCGATGCGCGCGAGCCGGAGCCGAACAAAGACTTGCCCTGAGCGGCGGACAACGGCGTTACGCCGCAGCCGACGCCTTCGTGGGAGCGGCTTCAGCCGCGAATATCCCTGTTCGCGGCTGAAGCCGCTTTCACGCGTAGCGGGCATCCGTCACCATGCGTGCGGCATGCACGCTATTGATCCGGCCCGGTGAAGTATTAACCGTTCGCCCTGAGCTTGTCGAAGGGCTTCGACA